>NZ_VATP01000005.1:0-126155 GCF_005781125.1 Escherichia sp. E2748 | reverse complement strand
TTATGCATAACCATGCAGAATATTACACGACTCTTCATCCCTACCCTTTTTATATATCTTGTTATCCTAAAACCTATTCTCTCTGAATAGCTCGCGTAAAAAAGAAAATAAGAATCGCCTCCAGCAATATACATAACTATGTGAATTTATATGGTTTTTATTTTTCACGCTTGTTACCGCTATTAGTGTGATAGGGACAGCCAGAATAGCGGAACACCAGGGTGGTGCTATACTTAGTTTCGTTAATTACTGGGACACAACATCAAGAGGATATGAAATTATGAGTACCGCTAAATTAGTTAAAGCAAAAGCGACAAATCTGCTTTATACCCGCAACGATGTCTCTGACAGCGAGAAGAAAGCGACAGTTGAGTTGCTGAATCGCCAGGTTATCCAGTTTATTGATCTCTCTTTGATTACCAAACAAGCGCACTGGAACATGCGCGGCGCTAACTTCATTGCCGTACATGAGATGCTGGATGGTTTCCGTACCGCACTGACCGATCACCTGGATACTATGGCAGAGCGCGCGGTGCAGCTAGGCGGCGTTGCCCTTGGTACCACTCAAGTTATTAACAGCAAAACCCCGCTGAAAAGCTACCCGCTGGACATCCACAGCGTTCAGGATCACCTGAAAGAGCTAGCTGACCGTTACGCGATTGTTGCCAACGACGTGCGCAAAGCGATTGGCGAAGCGAAAGATGACGACACCGCAGATATCCTGACCGCCGCTTCCCGCGACCTGGATAAATTCTTGTGGTTTATCGAATCTAATATCGAATAAATCCATCGCAGATGGTGCAGAACTTAAGTAAGCGATAAAGGCGGCTTCCTGGCAGGAAGCCGTTTTGTATTGCTGCCCGCCTCTACGCACTTTTTTAGTGCAACTCATCGTCTTTCCCGCCTGTCAAAGTAAAATATTTGTATCAACAACATCACACAATCGTTACATAAAGATTGTTTTTTCATCATAATTTACGCTAAATAACCTATGTGTTGAGTGCACTATTTTTGCGCACCACTTTGGCGCCCCAATATGGTGCAGACCGGAGATGTTGCCCCATAAATTGTGCAACCCGTTTTAACTGCTCCTATAAAAATCAAAGAGTTGTAAAACTGGCACGATTTTTTCATATACGTAAATGTCACGCAGGGGATCGTCCCGTGGATAGAAAAAAGGAAATGCTATGAAGTCTGTATTAAAAGTTTCACTGGCTGCACTGACCCTGGCTTTTGCGGTTTCTTCTCATGCCGCGGATAAAAAACTGGTTGTGGCGACGGATACCGCCTTCGTTCCGTTTGAATTTAAACAGGGCGACAAATACGTTGGTTTTGATGTGGATCTGTGGGCTGCTATCGCCAAAGAACTGAAGCTGGATTACGAACTGAAACCAATGGATTTCAGCGGCATCATCCCAGCACTGCAAACCAAAAACATCGATCTGGCGCTGGCGGGCATTACCATTACCGACGAGCGTAAAAAAGCGATCGATTTCTCTGACGGCTACTACAAAAGCGGCCTGTTAGTGATGGTGAAAGCCAACAATAACGATGTGAAAAGCGTGAAAGATCTCGACGGTAAAGTGGTTGCTGTGAAAAGCGGCACCGGCTCCGTTGATTACGCAAAAGCGAACATCAAAACCAAAGATCTGCGTCAGTTCCCGAACATCGATAACGCCTATATGGAACTGGGTACCAACCGCGCAGACGCCGTCCTGCACGACACACCAAACATTCTGTACTTCATCAAAACCGCCGGGAACGGTCAGTTCAAAGCGGTAGGTGACTCTCTGGAAGCACAGCAATACGGTATTGCGTTCCCGAAAGGTAGCGACGAGCTGCGTGACAAAATCAACGGCGCGTTGAAAACCCTGCGCGAGAACGGCACATACAACGAAATCTACAAAAAATGGTTCGGTACTGAACCGAAATAATGATTGCCTTTAATTTATGGCCCGGTGGCCTTTTGCATACCGGGCCAGCGTTTCGCCCCGCCAGCCTTCTGGCTCGGGTATTTACACCACGGTAACAGGAACAACATATGCAGTTTGACTGGAGTGCCATCTGGCCTGCCATTCCGCTTCTGATTGAAGGCGCCAAAATGACCCTGTGGATTTCGGTCCTCGGTCTGGCTGGCGGCCTGGTTATCGGACTGGCGGCAGGTTTTGCACGCACCTTCGGTGGTTGGATAGCCAACCACGTCGCGCTGGTCTTTATTGAAGTGATCCGCGGCACACCTATCGTCGTCCAGGTGATGTTTATCTACTTCGCCCTGCCGATGGCGTTTAACGACTTACGCATCGACCCGTTTACTGCGGCGGTGGTCACCATCATGATCAACTCCGGCGCGTACATTGCGGAAATCACGCGTGGTGCGGTGCTGTCAATCCACAAAGGTTTTCGTGAAGCAGGACTGGCGCTCGGCCTTTCACGTTGGGAAACCATTCGCTACGTGATTTTACCGCTGGCACTGCGCCGCATGCTGCCGCCGCTGGGTAACCAGTGGATCATCAGCATTAAAGATACATCGCTGTTTATTGTTATCGGCGTGGCGGAACTGACCCGTCAGGGGCAAGAAATTATTGCCGGTAACTTCCGCGCCCTTGAAATCTGGAGCGCCGTGGCGGTGTTCTATCTGATTATTACCCTGGTGCTGAGCTTTATTCTGCGTCGTCTGGAAAGAAGGATGAAAATCCTGTGATTGAATTTAAAAACGTCTCCAAGCACTTTGGCCCAACCCAGGTGCTGCACAATATCGATTTGAATATTGCCCAGGGCGAAGTCGTGGTGATTATCGGGCCGTCCGGTTCCGGTAAATCGACCCTGCTGCGCTGCATCAACAAACTGGAAGAAATCACCTCCGGCGATCTGATTGTCGATGGCCTGAAGGTTAACGATCCGAAAGTTGACGAGCGCCTGATTCGCCAGGAAGCGGGTATGGTGTTCCAGCAGTTTTACCTTTTCCCGCATCTGACGGCGCTGGAAAACGTCATGTTTGGCCCGCTACGCGTGCGTGGCGCGAACAAAGAAGAGGCGGAAAAACTGGCACGTGAACTGCTGGCGAAAGTCGGTCTGGCAGAACGTGCACATCACTACCCTTCCGAACTTTCTGGTGGTCAGCAGCAGCGTGTAGCGATTGCCCGCGCGCTGGCGGTGAAACCGAAAATGATGTTGTTTGATGAACCGACTTCCGCTCTTGACCCGGAACTGCGCCATGAAGTGCTGAAGGTTATGCAGGATCTGGCTGAAGAAGGCATGACGATGGTGATCGTGACCCACGAAATCGGTTTTGCCGAGAAAGTAGCTTCGCGCCTGATCTTTATCGACAAAGGCCGGATTGCGGAAGATGGCGATCCGCAGGCGTTGATCAAAAATCCGCCGAGCCAGCGCTTGCAGGAATTTTTACAGCACGTCTCTTAATAAGACACATTGCCTGATGCGCTACGCTTATCAGACCTACAGGATATATGGCAACTTATTAAAATTGCATGAACTTGTAGGACGGATAAGGCGTTCACGCCGCATCCGGCAAAAAAGCCCGCACGTTGTCAGCAACCTGCTTAATATCCCTTCCTCCCTTTCACCCGAAAGGGAGGCACACCAGATTCCTCTCATTTAAAATCACCCCTCCCCCAGCATCTATACTTATCTTTTTGCTCTGTTTTCTCACTGGAGGAGTCATGCGGTGGATCCTGTTCATCCTCTTCTGCCTGCTGGGCGCACCTGCCCACGCGGTATCCATACCCGGCGTTACAACCACAACGACAACGGACTCAACGACTGAATCGGCCCCGGAACCGGATATCGAACAAAAAAAAGCGGCCTATGGCGCACTGGCGGATGTGCTGGATAATGACACCTCGCGTAAAGAGTTGATCGACCAGTTGCGCACCGTCGCCGCGACGCCCCCTGCGGAACCGGTCCCGAAGATCGTGCCGCCAACGCTGGTTGAAGAGCAAACCGTGCTGCAAAAGGTCACCGAAGTCAGCCGCCATTATGGTGAAGCCCTTTCCGCCCGCTTCGGGCAACTTTATCGCAATATCACCGGCTCCCCACATAAGCCGTTTAATCCACAAACCTTCAGCAATGCGCTGACCCATTTTTCAATGTTAGCGGTTTTAGTGTTTGGTTTTTACTGGCTGATTCGCCTGTGCGCACTGCCGCTGTATCGCAAAATGGGCCAGTGGGCGCGGCAAAAAAATCGTGAGCGCAGTAACTGGTTGCAGCTTCCGGCAATGATTATCGGGGCGTTTATTATCGACCTGCTGTTACTGGCTCTGACATTATTTGTCGGTCAGGTTTTAAGCGACAACCTGAATGCGGGCAGTCGCACCATCGCTTTCCAACAAAGTTTGTTTCTCAACGCCTTTGCCCTGATTGAATTTTTCAAAGCCGTACTACGCCTGATTTTTTGCCCAAACGTGGCGGAGCTGCGCCCGTTCACGATTCAGGATGAGAGCGCCCGTTACTGGAGTCGCCGCCTGAGCTGGTTAAGCAGTTTGATAGGCTATGGCCTGATTGTGGCAGTGCCGATTATCTCTAATCAGGTGAATGTACAGACAGGCGCGCTGGCAAACGTGGCAATCATGCTGTGCATGACCATCTGGGCGCTGTACCTGATCTTTCGTAATAAAAAAGAGATTACCCAGCATTTGCTCAACTTTGCGGAGCATTCGCTGACCTTTTTCAGCCTGTTTATCCGCGCCTTTGCGCTGGTCTGGCACTGGCTGGCAAGCGCCTATTTTATCGTGCTGTTTTTCTTTTCGTTGTTCGATCCGGGCAATAGCCTGAAATTTATGATGGGCGCGACGGTGCGCAGCCTGGCGATTATTGGTATCGCAGCGTTTGTTTCCGGTATGTTTTCCCGCTGGCTGGCGAAAACCATCACCCTCTCGCCACATACTCAGCGTAACTATCCGGAGCTGCAAAAACGGCTGAATGGCTGGCTTTCGGCGGCACTGAAAACGGCGCGTATTCTGACAGTCTGCGTGGCGGTAATGTTGCTGTTGAGCGCATGGGGATTGTTCGATTTCTGGAACTGGCTGCAAAACGGTGCTGGGCAAAAAACGGTAGATATCCTGATCCGTATCGCGCTCATTCTTTTCTTCTCAGCGGTTGGCTGGACGGTGCTCGCCAGTTTGATCGAAAACCGACTGGCCTCGGATATCCATGGTCGCCCGCTGCCCAGCGCCCGCACACGTACCTTGCTGACGCTGTTTCGTAACGCGCTGGCAGTGATCATCAGTACCATCACCATCATGATTGTGTTGTCGGAAATCGGCGTCAACATTGCGCCGCTGCTGGCAGGTGCAGGGGCGTTGGGGCTGGCTATCTCTTTCGGTTCGCAAACGCTGGTGAAAGATATTATCACCGGGGTATTTATTCAGTTTGAAAACGGTATGAACACCGGAGATTTAGTGACCATCGGGCCGTTGACGGGCACGGTGGAACGAATGTCGATTCGATCCGTTGGCGTGCGCCAGGATACCGGGGCGTATCACATCATTCCGTGGTCTTCGATTACCACCTTTGCCAACTTTGTCCGTGGCATTGGTTCAGTGGTGGCAAATTACGATGTTGATCGCCATGAAGATACTGATAAAGCCAATCAGGCGCTGAAAGATGCGGTAACGGAACTGATGGAAAACGAAGAAATTCGCGGGCTGGTTATTGGTGAACCGAACTTTGCCGGGATTGTCGGCTTAAGCAATACCGCGTTTACACTGCGTGTGTCGTTCACCACGCTGCCACTCAAACAGTGGACGGTACGCTTTGCCCTCGACAGCCAGGTGAAAAAGCATTTCGACCTGGCGGGTGTTCGCGCGCCAGTGCAGACTTATCAGGTGCTGCCGGCTCCGGGCGCGGCTCCGGCAGAACCGCTGCCACCGGGGGAGCCAACGCTTTAACGCTGGCGATTGACAAAACGGCGACGCTGCTCGTCGTTCATAAAGGTCCAGGCAATAAAGCGACTCTGCTTTTGCCCCTGGGCCATCTCTTTTTTTACCACCTTCACCGCGCCCACGTCCGTCAGTGCACGATACAACGGCGGTAAGTTTTCACCACGAGATACCAGCGAGGTAAACCACATCACTTGCTTCGCGAAGCCTTTGCTCTCTTCAATCATCTTTTTGATAAAGGCGACTTCACCGCCTTCACACCACAGCTCTTGTTGCTGACCACCAAAGTTCAGTGCATCGTCTTTGTTCAGCCCCAGGTTACGGCGTTTACGCTCACTACCTGCCCGTGCCGCAGCGGCGGAATCGTGGAATGGCGGGTTACACAAGGTCGCGTCGTATTGCTCGTTTTTGTGGATGATAGCGTTAAAAATCGCCCCGCTCTCTTTCTGCCGACGCAGACGAATGGCGCGGTTAAGCCCCGGATTAGCACTGATGATCGCCTGCGCACTGCTTAACGCCTGGCTGCTGGTTTCGCTGCCGGTAAAACGCCAGCCATATTCATGTACGCCAATCAGCGGGTAAATACAGTTCGCACCAACGCCGATATCCAGAATGCTGGCATTAGATGGAATTGTTCCGCTTGCTTCAGCCAGTAAATCGGCAAGGTGATGAATATAATCCGCCCGGCCCGGTACTGGCGGGCAGAGAAAACCGTCCGGAATATCCCAGTTCGCTACGGCGTAAAAATGGGCCAGCAACGCCTTATTGAGCGCCTTCACCGCCAGTGGATTGGCAAAGTCTACGCTTTGCTCCCCGGCGGGTGTAAGCGTGAGGAATTGCTTAAGTTCAGGATTGACCTGACAAAGCGTGGCGAGATCGTAGCGGCTGTGATGACGGTTGCGCGGATGCAACCCCGGTTTCTGGGCGGACATAGCATTCTCCTTTAAGCAGCGGCGTAAGATACCCGCATAACGCGACAGGGTAAATATCTGGCTGCGTTTATCATCTCGAAAGACCTTAACATGACTATGGTTTATGGCAATTCACCATAAAAATCAGCATCATGTATGTCATTGATTTGTCTTATTTTGTAAAAACATATCGTTCAAAAAACAAGCACATCTCTGTCAATTTTTTGCGTCATTTGCATCGCACAGGCGACCTACACTTATCAGGCACTACTCGTTGTATTTCTGAGGATGTCATTATGAAAAAGTGCCTCGCACTACTGATTGCCACCGTCCTGAGCGGAATCACCTTCACGGCTTATGCCGCGCAGCCTCTGAGTAACCAGGACAGCGGTCAGCTACGGCCCGCCGGTACCGTTTCGGCAACTGGCGCATCAAACCTAAGCGATCTGGAGGATAAACTGGCAGAAAAAGCGCGCGAACAAGGCGCGAAAGGTTATGTCATTAATTCCGCAGGCGGAAATGACCAGATGTTCGGTACTGCAACCATCTACAAATAACCCCACCAACGTAACTGCATTCGCCTCTGGATGCAGTTTTCGTTTGTTTTGTAATCAAAAAACATCAAATATGAACACAATGTAAATAAATGTATTTCTTTTTCGCGCAATGGGTGATAGAAAATCGCGCCAAGTGATAATGCTTATCAAAATTATTATCACTTTCACAAATACTATTACGGGATTAACAGTGGCATCGCATCCGCAGAGATGCTTTCTCGTGACAGTGAAAACTTAAACATATAAGAAAAGTCACCTGCTAAATGGAAAACAATCGCAATTTCCCTGCCAGACAATTTCATTCGCTCACGTTCTTTGCCGGTCTTTGTATTGGCATCACGCCTGTGGCACAGGCACTCGCCGCCGAAGGGCAAACTAACGCGGATGACACGCTGGTTGTCGAAGCATCAACGCCTTCTCTTTATGCGCCACAACAATCTGCCGATCCGAAATTCTCGCGTCCGGTAGCGGATACGACCCGCACGATGACGGTGATTTCCGAACAGGTGATTAAAGATCAGGGCGCGACTAACCTTACCGACGCACTCAAAAACGTCCCCGGCGTAGGCGCATTTTTTGCTGGTGAGAACGGTAACTCCACCACTGGCGACGCCATTTATATGCGCGGTGCCGATACCTCTAACAGTATTTATATTGATGGCATTCGCGATATCGGCAGCGTCTCGCGCGACACCTTCAATACCGAGCAGGTCGAAGTGATTAAAGGGCCGTCCGGCACCGACTACGGGCGCAGCGCGCCGACGGGCTCGATCAATATGATCAGCAAGCAGCCGCGCAATGATTCCGGCATTGACGCCTCCGCCAGTATTGGCAGCGCCTGGTTCCGCCGCGGCACGCTGGACGTCAATCAGGTGATTGGCGATACCTCCGCGGTGCGTCTGAATGTGATGGGCGAAAAAACGCACGATGCCGGACGCGACAAAGTCAAAAATGAGCGTTACGGCGTCGCCCCTTCTGTCGCTTTTGGCCTTGGCACAGCGAATCGTTTGTATCTTAATTATCTGCATGTCACCCAGCACAACACGCCAGACGGCGGCATTCCGACCATCGGTTTGCCGGGCTATTCCGCCCCATCTGCGGGAACAGCGGCACTGAATCATTCCGGAAAAGTAGATACGCATAACTTTTATGGCACGGATTCCGATTACGACGATTCGACCACCGATACCGCCACCATGCGTTTTGAGCACGACATCAACGATAACACCACCATTCGCAATACGACTCGTTGGTCGCGCGTGAAGCAGGATTACCTGATGACGGCGATTATGGGCGGGGCGTCGAATATTACCCAGCCCACCAGCGATGTGAATACCTGGACCTGGTCACGTACGGCGAACACCAAAGATGTGAGTAATAAAATTCTCACCAACCAGACCAACCTGACTACCACATTTTATACCGGCTCTGTCGGTCATGATGTCAGTACTGGCGTGGAATTTACCCGTGAAACGCAGACTAACTACGGCGTTAATCCGGTGACGTTACCGGCGGTGAATATTTATCATCCTGACAGCAGCATTCATCCCGGCGGCCTGACGCGCAACGGCGCAAACGCCAATGGTCAGACGGATACCTTCGCAATTTATGCCTTCGATACGCTGCAAATCACCCGTGATTTTGAGCTGAACGGCGGGATCCGTCTGGATAATTATCATACTGAATATGACAGTGCCACCGCCTGCGGCGGCAGTGGACGCGGCGCAGTCACCTGCCCTGCTGGCGTGGCAAACGGTTCTCCGGTCACCACCATCGACACTGCCAAGTCGGGCAATCTGGTGAACTGGAAAGCCGGGGCGCTGTATCACCTGACGGAAAACGGCAATGTCTATATTAACTATGCCGTTTCCCAGCAGCCGCCAGGCGGCAACAACTTCGCCCTTGCGCAGTCTGGCAGCGGTAACAGCGCCAGCCGCACCGACTTTAAACCGCAAAAAGCCAACACCAGTGAGATTGGCACCAAATGGCAGGTGCTGGATAAACGCCTGTTGCTTACCGCCGCGCTGTTCCGTACTGATATCGAAAATGAAGTTGAGCAAAACGATGACGGGACTTACTCGCAATACGGTAAGAAACGCGTCGAAGGCTATGAGATATCCGTGGCCGGGAATATCACGCCCGCGTGGCAGGTGATTGGCGGATATACCCAGCAAAAAGCGACCATTAAAAATGGCGCGGACGTGGCTCAGGATGGTTCATCATCACTGCCATATACGCCGGAGCACGCCTTTACCTTATGGAGCCAATATCAGGCAACCGATGATATTTCCGTTGGCGCGGGCGCGCGTTACATCGGCAGTATGCATAAAGGTTCAGACGGCGCGGTGGGAACGCCAGCATTTACAGAAGGTTACTGGGTCGCCGATGCCAAACTGGGGTATCGGGTTAATCGCAATCTCGACTTCCAGCTAAACGTCTACAACCTGTTTGATACCGATTACGTCGCCTCAATCAACAAGAGCGGCTACCGTTATCACCCGGGCGAGCCAAGAACCTTCTTGCTCACAGCCAATATGCATTTCTGATTCAGATGTGGGGCGCAGGCCCCACTTTTTGGAGAACTTGTATGATGTACCACATTCCTGGCGTGCTATCGCCACAGGACGTCGCCCGGTTTCGCGAACAACTGGAACAAGCCGAATGGGTTGATGGACGCGTCACCACCGGTGCACAAGGCGCACAAGTTAAGAGCAATCAGCAAGTGGACACCCGCAGCGCCCTGTACGCCGCACTGCAAAATGAGGTGCTGAACGCGGTTAACCAACATGCTTTGTTCTTTGCCGCTGCCTTGCCGCGTACCCTTTCCACACCGCTGTTTAATCGCTATCAGAACAATGAAACTTATGGTTTTCATGTGGATGGCGCAGTACGCAGCCATCCACAAAACGGCTGGATGCGCACTGACCTTTCTGCCACGCTGTTTTTGAGCGATCCACAAAGCTACGACGGCGGCGAACTGGTCGTTAATGACACCTTCGGACAACATCGGGTAAAACTCCCGGCTGGCGATCTGGTGTTGTACCCCTCCAGCAGCCTGCACTGCGTGACACCCGTAACCCGCGGCGTGCGAGTGGCATCATTTATGTGGATCCAGTCGATGATCCGCGATGATAAAAAGCGCGCCATGCTGTTTGAACTGGACAACAATATTCAGTCGCTGAAAAGCCGCTATGGCGAAAGTGAAGAGATCCTGTCGCTGCTCAATCTTTATCATAATCTGCTGCGGGAATGGTCGGAGATCTGACGCTTGAACTGCCCGAGTTCGTCCCTATATTAGCTATACTTAACTGTACAAGCATTGATATGGGGGGGACGATATGGCATCCGGTTGGGCTAACGATGACGCCGTCAACGAACAGATCAACAGTACAATTGAAGATGCGATTGCTCGCGCTCGGGATGAAATTCCGCGTGGCGAAAGCCTGTATGAATGTGAAGAGTGTGGCGCCCCCATCCCGCAGGCCCGTCGGGAAGCCATTCCTGGCGTGCGCTTATGCATTCATTGTCAGCAGGAGAAAGATTTACAAAAACCAGCTTATACAGGATATAATCGCAGAGGTTCGAAAGACAGCCAGTTACGTTAACTGCAACTGGCGCGATGCATAGCGAGTATAATTTGTATTTTGCGTGGCATTCCGTGCCTTTAACGCTACCGTGACTGCCACGCGATATAAAACGGGTCCATAAGTACAACAAATAAATGGTTTATCAATATGTTAGATATCAATCAATTTATTTGAACAAGGCGGTCAATTCTCTTCGATTTTATCTCTCGAAAAAAAACGTGATACTCATCACATCGACGAAACAACGTCACTTAAACAAAAATCACCTGCGAGAGATTAATTATGAAAACTATCAATACTGTTGTTGCTGCTATGGCTCTTTCAACTCTGTCATTTGGCGTGTTCGCCGCGGAACCGGTAACGGCATCCCAGGCACAGAGCATGAACAAAATCGGCGTAGTTTCTGCCGATGGCGCATCCACCCTCGATGCCCTGGAAGCGAAACTGGCTGAGAAAGCGGCAGCAGCCGGTGCTAGTGGATACAGCATTACTTCCGCCACCAACAACAATAAATTAAGCGGTACCGCGGTTATCTATAAGTAATTCGTAGGCCGGATAAAGCGTTTACACCGCATCCGACAACAGATGCCTGATGCGACGCTACCGCGTCTTATCAGGCCTACAAAATCCGAACCGTTGGTTGGATATGACGTTTACGCTACATCCAGCAAAAGTATTTCCCTGTCTGTTTGCCGACAGACGCATATGCTCTAACCCTCATTGATCCTATGTTACCCTTGTTTGCCCGTCCGACACTGGACGGGCTTTTTTTAGCTGGCTAATTGTTAGCAGAAAGCCTGCAACGTCTCTTCTGGCATACCAACCTGTCGCGCTGCATCGCAAATGGCCTGCCAGCTCCCGGCATCCAGCGGGATCCCAAACTCCTGCCGCTCACGGCGCATATTCACTTCCCACTCGCCCGGCAGCAAAATCGGTTTATCTTCATCATGCGGCGAGGCTTTCACCCACTGGGTAAAGGCTTCTGTTTGCGCTGTGCATTCCGTCGTACCAAACAACTCCGGATTAACGATAATAGTGGTCATACAGTTAAAACCGGCATCGGGGCTACTCTGCAATGTGTCCTGATGGGTAGTTTTACCGCCAGAAAGCGCACCACCAAGAATTTCGCACATCACCGCCAGAGCATAACCTTTATGTTCAGCAAAACTCAGCAACGCTCCCAACGGTGGCTCCTGCATTACCGCCGGATTGGTCGTTGGCACACCGTTAGCATCAATCAGGCAACCTGGCGGCACGGGTACGCCTTTATGCCAGGCGACACGCGTTTTACCAAACGCAATGGTGCTGGTCGCGTAATCAAGCAGCAGCGGGAAACCATCTTTTCGAGGAAAGACGACGCAAAACGGATTTGTGCCTAAGCGACTGTCCCGGCCACGGAACGGCGCAACAGCCTTACTCCCGACCACACTGACAAAGTGGATAGAGACGAATCCCGCCGCCGCGCACTGTTCCGCCCAATAACCGATACGCCCGATATGATGTGAGTTACTCAGCGCTATGGCGGCAATGCCGTGCTGGCGTGCTTTTTCAATCCCCAGCGCCATTGCCTCATATGCAGCTACCTGACCGCATGCACGATCGCCATCAAGCGTGACCATTGCCCCCGCATCTTTGACAATTTTAGCGTGATGGTTGAGTTGCAAATAACCCTGCTGCCAGGAACGCACATAGTTCGGGATCATGCCAATACCATGTGAATCATGTCCTGCCAGATTTGCCGCAATTAAATGATCTGCTATTAGTTTTGCTTCCTGTTCCTCGCTACCCATCTGACGAAACACAGCCAGGATAAAGTTGTGCAGCGTCTGGGCATCAAAGCGACGACCACTTTCCATGGTTAACTCCTTTTATGTTATATGCCTGTTGCTTTTTTATGCTGCGCGCCGCACACGGGAAGGTCAATCAAGATGCTGCACTTTGATTTTGCTGGGGAGTAAAGACCGGATGACAGTGATCATCCGGCTGGGGGAGAACTTAAAATGATTGTTTAACGCGCGCCAGACCGTCGTTAACGGTTGCCACTTCACCCGCCGCCAGCAGGCAGCAAGCCATCTGGATTTTCAGCGACTCGGGAATCGGTTCGCTGCCAGCCAGGCAACGTTCAATCCACTGCGCCGTGGTTTCCGGGTCTTTGGCTTGTGGCAGTAGCTCGTTGCCAGCAGTGTCCTGTTTTTCATACAGCACCCGCATCCCTTCACGGTCGATCAAATTGATTTGCGGGCAGCGTTGCGGATTAGCATAAACTTCACCTTCGGTGCCATGCATTAACAGCGCTCGTCCGCCAATATCGCTAAAGAATTTTGCGACTCGCCCGATATATTCCGGATGCGAAACGCTGGAAAGACGTAGCGCCTCACCTTCGGCAAATGGCGTCGCCAGTTTCGCCAGGGTATGCGCACTGTTACGCACGCCCATCCGCCAGCGCATCGCCAGTTGTTTTTCCAGCGGCGGGCAAAACGCGCCTACAGGCATAAACACCGGTTGATGTTCGTCGAGCTTCGCCTGCGCCTGCCCGCCGTGCAACGTTGACGTAATACCCATCAGTTCGAAAATGGTTTCTGTCAGCACGCGGGTTGGATCTTCGCTAACCCCGTGAACCACCACAGGAAAACCGAGTTTGTGTAGCAGAAGTGCCAGCAACGGCGTCAGGTTGGCCTGTTTACGCGCACCGTTGTAACTGGGGATGACAATGGGCATCGGCTTGCCGGTAGGCGGCGTCAGCTTGATGGTGTGATTTTGCATGGCTTCGTAAAAGCCGAGCATCTCTGCTTCCCCTTCCCCTTTGATACGCAGCGCAATCAATACGCCGCCCAGCTCGAGGTCAGGGACTTCACCGTTGAGCATATGGGCATACAGACCGCACGCAGTATCCCGGTCTAAATCGCGCGCGTGGTTTTTCCCGCGCCCGATCTCTTTAATGATTTTGCGATAGTCCATTTACGACTCCTTACCTGACTCACATCATTAACGCCGCCGACGGCGTGGGGATTTCGCTTTTTCTTTCTTTTTAACTATACCTTCAGGGACTTCCGGTTGCTCAATCGGAAATACCGGTAATGCATCCAGTAGTCGCTTGCCATAGTTTTTGGTCAGCAAGCGTTTATCGTAAATCACCACTTCCCCCCAGCAGCCGTGGCTTCGGATCAAACGCCCAACCTGCTGGATCAGGTTAAACGAGGCGCTCGGCAGGCTTTGCACCTCAAACGGATAGCGGTTGAGGCTTTTCAGCCATTCTCCTTCGGTGATCACCACCGGGCTGTCAATAGGCGGAAAAGCGATTTTGTGGATATGCACCTGGCTGAGAAGATCGCCTTTCAAATCCAGCCCTTCGGCAAAAGACTGTAAACCCACCAGTACGCTGCGCTCACCGTTGGCGACGCGTTTGCGATGCAGTTCAACTAAACGGTAACGCGGCTGATCGCCCTGCACCAGCAACATCAACCGTAAATCCGTCACATAGTCGAGAAACCGCTGCATCGCACGCCCGCTGGCAAACAGTACCAACATACCGAGATGTTTTTTGCTCTCCACCTGCTCACGGAAGAACGCCGCCATTTCAGCAATGTGCTGTTCTTCGTTGTCAATGGAAGGCTCAAAGCGCATCCGAGGAATAACAATTTTGCCCTGTTCGCAGTGGTTGAAGGGAGAATCCAGCGCCACAAAGCGGTCGCCCGCTTTCTCTTTCAGCCCGCTCATCTCCTGCAAACGCGAAAAACTGTTCAGCGATCGCAAGGTCGCGGAGGTGACAATAATGTGCGGAATGCTGCGCCACAGCAGCCTTTCCAGCTGATCGCTAACACGTATTCCCACGCAGTGAAACCAGAGGTGTAGCTGCCCTTCGCGCTCTTCCCGCGTCGCCCATTTGGTCACCGGCGCACCGGAAGATTGCGCCAGAGACGCCAGCCGCCAGAGTTTGCTTTGCGCCTCGAACATCCCCAACGCGCGGTTCATCTGCAAAATCAACCGATGCAGACGTACAATGTCATGGCTGCCGGTTTTCTCACTTAAATCGTTAAGAAATAACTCCGCCAGGCCACGCAGCATCTCGGTGAGTTTTGCCAGCCGCTGGCAGATCTCCAGCACTTCATCTGGCAGTTCGCCCATCGCAAAACGGTGCTCTGCCTCCTGCCCGGCAGGCATGTAGAGATTGAGAATGTTGTTTAACGAGGCGATAAGCTCATACAACTCTTCACAATGCGCATTCAAACGCTCGGGGATCGCCAGCGGTGGGATCGTCTTCGGGCGAAACTGTTCCATGCAGGTGGCGACCAGTTTGGTGAACAAGTCCAGCTGTAGCCGATACCACGGTGCGGTGATTTCGGCGCTCATCTCCAGCGCATCTCGCGCCACATCCGGCAGGTGATGACCTTCGTCCAGCACCAGCAGCAGATTTTCCGGGTCAGGTAATACGGCTTCGCTTTCCATCGCCGCCATCACCAGCGCATGGTTTGCCACCACCACTTCCGCTTCCTGAATCTCCCGACGGGCAACAAAAAACGGGCATTCGCGATAGTAATAACAGTTGCGGTTAAGGCAACTGGCCTTATCGGTACTCAAACGACGCCAGAGATCGTCATCTATAGCGATATCAGTATGATCGCGCAGACCGTCCCATTTATAAGTGTCGAGATCGCCCTTCAGCTTCGCACAACGTTTTTGCTCTTCCTGATTATTTGGCGTCAGTTCGTCGTCAAGAAACGCCAGCAGATCCTGTTGCGTGGGTTCAGTGCTGGCGAGCGCCGTCAGATTACGCGGGCAAACGTAGCGCCCACGCCCAAAAGCGGCAGTGAATTTAAGATCGGGAATGATCTTTTTCAGCAGCGGTAAATCTTTGCTGTAGATCTGATCCTGCAACGCTACGTTGGCGGTACTCACCACCAGCGTTTTTTGCTCTTCGCGGGCAATGGCGATGCCGGGGATCAAATAGGAGAGTGTTTTCCCAACGCCGGTGGGCGCTTCAATCGCCAGATGGCGCCCTTCTTCTCCGGCCAGCGTTTTGGCGACGTCCGCAATCATCTGCCGCTGCGGCGCACGGGGAATAAAGTCGGGGATCTGTTCCTGAAGCGCCTTATACCAGGCGGCGATTTGCGCTTTAAGCGCGGCGGTTAATGCCATGAGAAAACCTGAAATACTGTATAAACAGCCAATATTGTGGCATTTTTCGGTTTTCAGGGGTAATGGTTTTTCTGTTTCTGGAAAGCGGCTCGCAATAACGTTTACTAGAGGTGAGATTTTCCCGCAGCAGAAGAAGCATCATTGCGTAGTAAAAGACAATGCACGCAGGCTTATTGCGCTGGCGGCCATTGCAGGGCGGTATGTAAAACACGCAATACCGAGAGCGTATCGCCCTCCACTTGATAGATAAGCACATAATGCGGCCTGACAACGGCTTCATGTGTACCAGCGACTCGTCCGGCCCGGTACATATCCGGGCGTTCACAGGCCTGTTCCGCAATGGCTTCAAATTGATTATCCAGGGCAATTGCCGCTTGTGGATTATCTTTACTGATGTATTCCATGATTTTCTCCCTGTCAGACAGGGACATTGGCTTCCATTCCAGACGCATTAATCCCCCTTCAACAAGGCTTTTTTACGGGCAGCAAATAGACTTTTGGCCTCTTCATGAGAGAGCGCCGGGCGTGGATCGTCAATGGCGGCCTGCACCTGTTCACGAAACCAGGCATCATACGCGGCAGCTTCATGAGCTCGTTTTAATGCCTCTGCCCTGTCAGGTCGGGTCGTTTTCTTCTGACCGTCCGGGTCGTAATTAGAGGCGTCGACCTCAAACCGGGCAATACCAACATCTTTCAGGTAGTTGACAACCGTTTCCAGCCGTTTAAACAAGCGAATTTGCCGACTGCGTTGTGCTGCAAGAGGCCGTTCAGTGTGGCCGTATTTCACGGTCAACGACCAACCGCCCTGGGTGCCAATAACGTGTGCTGCATCCACTACGCCAGATTCAACCAGTTTATGTAAGGTTGAGTGATCGATCGTTTCTGGTGCCATAATGCGCTAACCTCTTTGTATACGGCATGCAATTTATAATTAAAGATAGCGCAATTAATAATAAGTTGCAGCACCTTGATCGTAAATTGCCCAGGATATAATTGCGGTAGAAAGAGACTTGTTGCGAAGATGCCGGGCATAGCCCGGCATAAAAGATTACTGCGCAGCGGCAGGTTTACGCGGACGGCGACGACGTTGTTGCTCACCAGCCGGTTTGGCATCGCCGAGGCGACGAGACGGTTTTTCTGCGGGCTTCGCATTACCAGACTTCGCACCACCTTCAGCGCGGCGTGGTTGCTGTTGACCGCGACCACCGCCCTGCCCACGACCGCCGCCACCACGTTGCTGGCGACCATTCTGGATTGGTTCCGCTTTGATTGACGGGTCCGGCTCATAGCCCGGAATCGCAATGCGCGGGATCTCTTTTTTCAGCAGTTTTTCGATATCACGCAGCAGTTTGTGTTCATCAACACATACCAGCGACAACGCTTCACCAGTAGCTGCCGCGCGACCGGTACGCCCGATACGGTGGACATAATCTTCCGGTACGTTTGGCAGTTCATAGTTGACGACGTGCGGCAACTCTTCGATATCCAGACCGCGTGCAGCGATGTCAGTTGCCACCAGTACACGAATATCGCCCGATTTAAAATCGGCCAGCGCACGAGTACGCGCACCTTGCGATTTATTACCGTGGATCGCCGCACTACGGATGCCATCTTTATTGAGCTGTTCCGCCAAATGGTTAGCGCCATGTTTGGTACGGGTAAACACCAGCACCTGCTGCCAGTTCCCTTTACCAATCATATGCGACAGCAATTCGCGTTTGCGTTTCTTATCGACAAAGTGAACGTGCTGGGTCACCTGATCAGACGCGGTATTGCGGCGTGCCACTTCGATTTCCAGCGGGTTGTGTAGCAGCTTTTCTGCCAGCGCTTTAATGTCGTCAGAGAAAGTGGCGGAGAACAGCAGGTTCTGGCGCTTCGCTGGCAGTTTTGTTAACACGCGACGAATATCGTGGATAAAGCCCATGTCGAGCATGCGGTCAGCTTCATCGAGGACGAGGATTTCTATCTGGTCCAGCTTCACCGCATTCTGATGTTCCAGGTCCAGCAAACGCCCCGGCGTTGCCACCAGCACATCAACGCCGCCACGCAGTTTCATCATCTGCGGGTTAATGCTCACACCACCAAACACCACCAGCGAACGAAT
Source organism: Escherichia sp. E2748 (assembly GCF_005781125.1). Taxonomy (NCBI): domain Bacteria; kingdom Pseudomonadati; phylum Pseudomonadota; class Gammaproteobacteria; order Enterobacterales; family Enterobacteriaceae; genus Escherichia; species Escherichia sp. E2748. The sequence continues at coordinate 107,963 of NZ_VATP01000005.1, read as the reverse complement.
GTTCAGGTATTTGCTGTAATCACGGACGTTTTCGCCAATCTGCGCCGCCAGTTCACGGGTCGGGGTAAGAATGAGCGCACGAACCGGACGACGCCCTTTGGCGTGCGGCTCGCGGGAAATCAGGTGTTGTAGTAGCGGCAACGTAAAGCCCGCTGTTTTGCCCGTGCCGGTCTGGGCACTGGCCATCAGGTCGCGGCCTTCCAGCACCGCAGGGATCGCCTGCTGCTGAATAGGGGTGGGTTCACGGTAACCTTGCTCGGCAACGGCGCGCAGGATATCAGGGCTTAAACCCAAAGAATCGAAAGACATAACTACTCCGAACCGCCCCGACCGTTACCGGTGTAGTTTTCAGGGAGATACTGAAAAGGAAAATGACAAAAACCACAATGTCATGAGGGAGCGGAGTGTAGCAGTTTTTGTGACGCAGCGCATAAATTATCCCTGTGACTGGCGTTGCTAAAATTCCTGGCCATACTGGACAACGCTAAAAATGAGTCATAATCTTAATCAATCATTTGATTAAGAATGGGCTGTGCTATGAATAGTCCTGCCATGACAACCAAAGGTGAACAGGCGAAAAAACAGCTGATTGCTGCGGCACTGGCACAGTTTGGTGAGTATGGAATGAACGCCACCACCCGCGATATCGCCGCCCAGGCCGGGCAGAATATCGCTGCCATTACCTATTACTTCGGTTCGAAAGAAGATTTGTACCTCGCCTGCGCCCAGTGGATTGCCGATTTTATTGGCGAGCAGTTCCGTCCGCACGCCGAGGAAGCCGAACGCTTGTTCGCACAACCACAGCCGGATCGCGCCGCTATCCGCGAACTGATCCTTCGCGCCTGCAGGAACATGATCCAACTGCTCACCCAGGATGACACCGTCAACCTCAGCAAGTTTATCTCCCGTGAACAGCTCTCTCCCACGGCGGCCTACCATCTGGTGCATGAACAGGTGATTAGCCCGCTACACAGCCACCTGACACGCCTGATTGCCGCCTGGACCGGCTGCGACGCCAATGACACCCGCATGATCCTTCATACCCATGCGTTGATTGGTGAGATTCTGGCGTTTCGTCTCGGCAAAGAAACGATTCTGTTACGTACCGGCTGGACCGCGTTCGATGAAGAAAAGACCGAACTGATTAACCAGACGGTAACCTGTCATATCGACCTGATTTTGCAAGGATTATCGCAAAGGAGTTTGTAGTGATGAAAAAACCTGTCGTGATTGGACTGGCGGTAGTGGTACTTGCCGCCGTGATTGCCGGAGGCTACTGGTGGTATCAAAGTCGCCAGGATAACGGCCTGACGCTGTATGGCAATGTGGATATTCGCACCGTAAATCTGAGCTTCCGTGTCGGTGGTCGCGTTGAATCGCTGGCGGTGGACGAAGGTGATGCGATCAAAGCGGGTCAGGTGCTGGGCGAGCTGGATCACAAGCCATATGAGATTGCGCTGATGCAAGCGAAGGCTGGCGTTTCGGTGGCGCAGGCACAATATGATCTGATGCTTGCCGGCTATCGCGATGAAGAAATCGCTCAGGCTGCCGCCGCTGTAAAACAGGCACAGGCCGCTTATGACTATGCGCAGAACTTCTATGCCCGTCAGCAAGGATTGTGGAAAAGCCGCACCATTTCGGCAAACGACCTGGAAAATGCCCGCTCCTCGCGCGACCAGGCGCAAGCCACGCTGAAATCAGCACAGGATAAATTGCGTCAGTACCGTTCCGGTAACCGTGAACAGGACATCGCCCAGGCGAAAGCCAGCCTCGAACAGGCGCAGGCGCAACTGGCGCAGGCGGAACTGAATTTACAGGACTCAACGCTGGTAGCCCCCTCTGATGGCACGCTGTTAACCCGCGCGGTAGAGCCTGGCACGGTGCTCAATGAAGGTGGCACAGTGTTTACCGTTTCACTAACGCGTCCGGTGTGGGTACGTGCCTATGTTGACGAACGTAATCTCGACCAGGCCCAGCCAGGTCGCAAAGTGCTGCTTTATACCGATGGTCGCCCGAATAAGCCCTATCACGGACAAATTGGCTTTGTCTCGCCAACCGCTGAATTTACGCCGAAAACCGTCGAAACGCCGGATCTGCGTACCGACCTCGTCTATCGCCTGCGTATTGTGGTGACCGACGCCGATGATGCGTTACGCCAGGGAATGCCGGTGACGGTACAATTCGGTAACGAGGCAGGACATGAATGATGCCGTTATCACGCTGAACGGCCTGGAAAAACGCTTTCCGGGCATGGAAAAGCCCGCCGTCGCGCCGCTCGATTGTACCATTCATGCCGGTTATGTGACGGGGCTGGTGGGGCCGGACGGTGCGGGCAAAACCACGCTGATGCGGATGCTGGCGGGATTACTGAAACCCGACAGCGGCAGCGCCACGGTGATTGGCTTTGATCCGATCAAAAACGACGCTGCGCTGCACGCCGTGCTCGGCTATATGCCGCAGAAATTCGGTCTGTATGAAGATCTGACGGTGATGGAGAACCTCAATCTGTACGCGGATTTGCGCAGCGTCACCGGTGAAGCACGTAAACAGACTTTTGCTCGCCTGCTGGAGTTTACGTCTCTTGGCCCGTTTACCGGACGGCTGGCGGGCAAGCTCTCCGGCGGGATGAAGCAAAAACTCGGCCTGGCCTGTACCCTGGTGGGCGAACCGAAAGTGTTGCTGCTCGATGAGCCCGGCGTCGGCGTTGACCCTATCTCACGGCGCGAACTGTGGCAGATGGTGCATGAGCTGGCAGGCGAAGGAATGTTAATTCTCTGGAGCACCTCGTATCTCGACGAAGCCGAACAGTGCCGTGACGTGTTACTGATGAACGAAGGCGAGCTGCTGTATCAGGGAGAACCGACGGCCCTGACGCAAACCATGGCCGGACGCAGCTTTCTGATGACCAGCCCGCACGAGGGCAACCGCAAACTGCTACAACGCGCCTTGAAACTGCCACCGGTCAGCGACGGCATGATTCAGGGGAAATCGGTACGCCTGATCCTCAAAAAAGAGGCCACGCCAGACGATATTCGCCATGCCGACGGGATGCCGGAAATCGACATCAACCCAACCACGCCCCGCTTTGAAGATGCGTTTATTGACTTGCTGGGCGGTGCCGGAACCTCGGAATCGCCGCTGGGTGCAATATTACATACGGTGGAAGGCACACCTGGCGAGACGGTGATCGAAGCGAAAGAACTGACCAAGAAATTTGGTGATTTTGCCGCCACCGATCACGTCAACTTTGCCGTTAAACGTGGGGAGATTTTTGGTTTGCTCGGGCCAAACGGCGCGGGTAAATCAACCACCTTTAAGATGATGTGCGGTTTGCTGGTGCCGACCTCTGGCCAGGCGCTGGTACTGGGGATGGATCTGAAAGAGAGTTCCGGTAAAGCGCGCCAGCATCTCGGCTATATGGCGCAAAAGTTTTCGCTCTACGGCAACCTGACGGTCGAACAGAATTTACGCTTTTTTTCTGGTGTTTATGGCTTACGCGGTCGGGCGCAGAACGAAAAAATCTCCCGTATGAGCGAGGCATTTGGCCTGAAAAGTATCGCCTCACATGCCACCGATGAACTGCCATTAGGTTTTAAACAGCGGCTGGCACTGGCCTGTTCGCTGATGCATGAACCGGACATTCTGTTTCTCGACGAACCGACTTCCGGCGTTGATCCCCTCACCCGCCGTGAATTTTGGCTGCACATCAACAGCATGGTAGAGAAAGGCGTCACGGTGATGGTCACCACGCACTTTATGGATGAAGCGGAATATTGCGACCGCATCGGCCTGGTGTACCGTGGAAAATTAATCGCCAGCGGCACGCCGGACGATTTGAAAGCACAGTCGGCTAATAATGAGCAACCCGATCCCACTATGGAGCAAGCCTTTATTCAGCTGATCCACGACTGGGATAAGGAGCATGGCAATGAGTAATCCGATCCTTTCCTGGCGTCGCGTGCGGGCGCTGTGCGTCAAAGAGACGCGGCAGATCGTTCGCGATCCGAGTAGCTGGCTGATTGCGGTAGTGATCCCACTGCTACTGCTGTTTATTTTTGGATACGGCATTAACCTCGACTCCAGCAAGCTGCGCGTCGGAATTTTACTGGAACAGCGTAGCGAAGCGGCGCTGGATTTCACCCACACCATGACCGGTTCGCCCTACATCGACGCCACCATCAGCGATAACCGTCAGGAACTGATCGCCAAAATGCAGGCGGGAAAAATTCGTGGTCTGGTGGTGATTCCGGTGGATTTCGCCGAACAGATGGAGCGCGCCAACGCCACCGCACCGATTCAGGTGATCACCGACGGCAGTGAGCCGAATACCGCTAACTTTGTACAAGGGTATGTCGAAGGGATCTGGCAGATCTGGCAAATGCAGCGAGCGGAGGATAACGGGCAGACTTTTGAACCGCTTATTGATGTACAAACCCGCTACTGGTTTAACCCGGCGGCGATAAGCCAGCACTTTATTATCCCCGGTGCGGTGACCATTATCATGACGGTCATCGGCGCGATTCTCACCTCGTTGGTGGTGGCGCGAGAATGGGAACGCGGCACCATGGAGGCTTTGCTCTCTACGGAGATTACCCGCACGGAGCTGCTGCTGTGTAAGCTGATCCCTTATTACTTCCTCGGTATGCTGGCGATGTTGCTGTGTATGCTGGTGTCAGTGTTTATTCTCGGCGTGCCGTATCGCGGGTCGCTGCTGATTCTGTTTTTTATCTCCAGCCTGTTTTTACTCAGTACCCTGGGGATGGGGCTGCTGATTTCAACGATTACCCGCAACCAGTTCAACGCCGCTCAGGTCGCCCTGAACGCCGCGTTCCTGCCGTCGATTATGCTTTCCGGCTTTATATTTCAGATAGACAGTATGCCCGCGGTGATCCGCGCGGTGACGTACATTATCCCCGCACGTTATTTCGTCAGCACCCTGCAAAGCCTGTTCCTCGCTGGGAATATTCCAGTGGTGCTGGTGGTGAACGTGCTGTTTTTGATCGCTTCGGCGGTGATGTTTATCGGCCTGACATGGCTGAAAACCAAACGTCGGCTGGATTAGGGAGAAGAGCATGTTTCATCGCTTATGGACGTTAATCCGCAAAGAGTTGCAGTCGCTGCTGCGCGAACCGCAAACCCGTGCGATTCTGATTTTACCCGTGCTGATTCAGGTGATCCTGTTCCCGTTCGCCGCCACGCTGGAAGTGACCAACGCCACCATCGCCATCTACGATGAAGATAACGGCGAGCACTCGGTAGAACTTACTCAACGTTTTGCCCGCGCCAGCGCCTTTACCCATGTGCTGCTGCTGAAAAGCCCACAGGAGATCCGCCCGACCATCGACACACAAAAGGCGTTACTACTGGTGCGTTTCCCGGCTGACTTCTCGCGCAAACTGGATACCTTCCAGACCGCGCCGTTGCAGTTGATCCTCGACGGGCGTAACTCCAACAGTGCGCAAATTGCCGCTAACTACCTACAACAGATCGTCAAAAATTATCAGCAGGAACTGCTGGAAGGAAAACCGAAACCCAACAACAGCGAGCTGGTGGTACGCAACTGGTATAACCCGAATCTCGACTACAAATGGTTTGTGGTGCCGTCGCTGATCGCCATGATCACCACTATCGGCGTGATGATCGTCACTTCACTTTCCGTCGCCCGCGAACGTGAACAAGGTACGCTCGATCAGCTACTGGTTTCGCCGCTCACCACCTGGCAGATATTCATCGGCAAAGCCGTACCGGCATTAATTGTCGCCACCTTCCAGGCCACTATTGTGCTGGCGATTGGTATCTGGGCGTATCAAATCCCCTTCGCCGGATCGCTGGCGTTGTTCTACTTTACGATGGTGATTTACGGTTTATCGCTGGTGGGATTCGGTCTGTTGATTTCATCACTCTGCTCGACACAACAGCAGGCGTTTATCGGCGTGTTTGTCTTTATGATGCCCGCCATTCTGCTTTCCGGTTACGTTTCGCCGGTGGAGAACATGCCAGTATGGCTGCAAAACCTGACCTGGATTAACCCTATTCGCCACTTTACGGACATTACCAAGCAGATTTATTTGAAGGATGCGAGTCTGGATATTGTGTGGAACAGTTTGTGGCCGCTACTGGTGATAACGGCCACAACCGGGTCAGCGGCGTACGCGATGTTTAGACGTAAGGTGATGTAACTTCTTATCTTTCGCCAGTAACGACACTACCGCCGGGCCGGCAAGGATCGCCAGCCCCGCAACGGCCAACAAATAGTTATTTTCCAGTACGCGGGACAGCAACCACAGCACAATCAGCGCCGCGCCAAAATACCAGGTGGTGGTCAGCTCTTCCAGCACATCCGCCACCTCACGCCAGCGTTGCTCGGGGTGACGCTGAAACACCAGCATCATTACCACGGTGACACAATACAGCACGCATAATCCCACGCCGACGTGAACCAGAGTTTTACTCATCCAGCCCACCACCAGCAGCGCCACTACCAGTAAATGCAACATAATCTGCCAGCAACTTAGGCCAGTTGCGACACGAACACGTTGTTGCCACTTCATGGCTTCTCTCCTGAAGAATTTATCTCTACTTACTCAGAGTACCGAACTTTACGGAAAATTCCGTAAGACCGCACCTTTTTGTGACGCCGACTACACTATTTCAATGAGATAAGAGGCCAAAACGGGAAAATTATGCCCGATCAAACACAACACTTTTCGTTCAAGGTACTCACCATCAATATTCACAAAGGCTTTACCGCGTTCAACCGACGCTTCATTTTGCCGGAACTTCGCGACGCCGTGCGCACCGTCGGCGCCGATATAGTTTGCCTGCAGGAAGTGATGGGCGCGCACGAAGTTCATCCGCTACATGTGAAAAACTGGCCCGATACCTCGCACTACGAGTTTCTCGCCGACACAATGTGGAGCGATTTTGCCTACGGTCGCAATGCTGTGTATCCGGAAGGGCATCACGGCAACGCCGTACTGTCGCGCTATCCCATTGAACATTATGAGAATCGTGATGTTTCGGTCGATGGTGCGGAAAAGCGCGGCGTGCTCTACTGCCGCATTGTGCCGCCGATGACCGGGAAAGCGATTCATGTGATGTGCGTACATTTGGGCCTGCGTGAGGCGCACCGTCAGGCGCAGATTGCGCTGCTCGCCGAATGGGTGAATGAGCTGCCGGACGGCGAACCGGTATTGGTGGCGGGTGATTTCAACGACTGGCGGCAAAAAGCTAATCATCCGTTAAAAGTGCAGGCCGGACTGGATGAGATTTTTACCCGCGCCCACGGACGCCCGGCGCGCACGTTTCCGGTGCAATTTCCTCTACTACGACTGGACAGGATCTACGTCAAAAATGCCAGCGCCAGCGCGCCAACCGCGTTGCCGCTGCGGACATGGCGACACCTTTCTGATCATGCCCCTTTAAGTGCGGAGATTCATTTATGAAATGTAGCTGGCGCGAAGGCAATAAGATCCAGTTGCTGGAAAACGGCGAGCAATATTATCCCGCGGTGTTTAAGGCGATTGGCGAGGCGCAAGAACGCATCATTCTTGAAACGTTTATCTGGTTTGAGGATGACGTCGGCAAACAGCTGCATGCGGCGCTACTGGCAGCTGCGCAACGCGGGGTAAAAGCGGAAGTCTTGCTGGATGGCTACGGTTCGCCGGATCTCAGCGATGAGTTTGTCAATGAACTGACGGTAGCTGGCGTGGTGTTCCGCTACTACGATCCCCGCCCTCGCCTTTTTGGTATGCGCACCAATGTGTTTCGCCGGATGCATCGCAAAATTGTGGTGATCGACGCGCGTATCGCCTTTATTGGCGGGCTGAATTACTCCGCCGAGCATATGTCCAGCTACGGTCCAGAGGCTAAACAGGATTATGCGGTGCGCCTTGAAGGGCCGATTGTTGAAGATATTCTCCAGTTTGAACTGGAAAACCTGCCAGGACAGAGCGCGGCCCGACGCTGGTGGCGACGTCATCATAAAGCGGAAGAAAACCGCCAGCCGGGAGAAGCGCAGGTATTGCTGGTCTGGCGCGATAACGAAGAACATCGCGATGATATCGAACGTCACTATCTGAAAATGCTCACTCAGGCGCGGCGGGAAGTCATTATCGCCAACGCCTACTTCTTCCCCGGCTATCGATTTTTACACGCCTTACGTAAAGCGGCACGGCGCGGGGTGCGGATCAAACTGATCATTCAGGGCGAACCGGATATGCCGATTGTCAGAGTCGGCGCGCGCTTGCTGTATAACTATCTGGTTAAAGGCGGCGTTCAGGTGTTTGAGTACCGCCGCCGCCCGCTCCACGGCAAAGTAGCATTGATGGACGATCACTGGGCGACGGTAGGGTCCAGTAATCTCGATCCGCTCAGTTTGTCACTGAATCTCGAAGCAAATGTCATCATCCACGATCGAAACTTTAACCAGACGTTGCGAGACAATCTTAACGGCATTATCACCGCCGATTGCCAGCAAGTGGATGAAAGTATGCTGCCAAAACGGACCTGGTGGAACCTGACCAAAAGCGTGCTGGCGTTCCACTTTTTACGCCACTTCCCGGCGCTGGTGGGCTGGCTTCCGGCGCACACGCCACATCTGGCGCAAGTTGATCCCCCCGCACAACCGGCAATGGAAACGCAGGATCGGGTCGAAACTGAAAGTTCGGGGATGAAGCCCTGATGAGTAAATCACATCCGCGCTGGCGCTTAGCAAAGAAGATCCTCACCTGGCTGTTTTTTATCGCGGTGATTGTGTTGCTGGTGGTCTACGCCAAAAAGGTGAACTGGGAAGAGGTCTGGAAGGTCATCCGCGACTACAATCGCGTTGCGCTGCTCAGTGCGGTTGGGCTGGTGGTCATCAGTTATCTGATTTACGGCTGCTATGACCTGCTCGCCCGCTTCTACTGCGGTCACAAACTGGCGAAACGCCAGGTGATGCTGGTGTCGTTTATCTGCTACGCCTTCAACCTGACACTCAGTACCTGGGTCGGCGGCATTGGTATGCGCTATCGTTTGTACTCCCGGCTAGGGTTACCGGGCAGCACTATTACGCGGATTTTCTCGCTCAGTATTACCACCAACTGGCTGGGCTATATTTTGCTGGCAGGGATTATCTTTACCGCAGGCGTGGTGGAGCTGCCGGACCACTGGTATGTCGATCAAACCACGCTGCGTATTCTCGGCATTGGCTTACTGATGATTATCGCGGTTTATTTGTGGTTTTGCGCTTTCGCAAAGCACCGCCATATGACCATCAAAGGGCAAAAGCTGGTGCTGCCTTCATGGAAATTCGCCCTCGCCCAGATGCTGATTTCCAGCGTTAACTGGATGGTAATGGGAGCGATTATCTGGCTGTTACTCGGTCAAAGCGTGAACTATTTCTTTGTACTGGGCGTGTTGCTGGTTAGTAGTATTGCTGGGGTAATTGTGCATATTCCGGCGGGAATTGGTGTGCTGGAAGCGGTGTTTATCGCGCTACTGGCTGGGGAGCATACCTCCAAAGGCACCATTATCGCCGCCCTACTCGCTTACCGTGTGTTGTATTACTTTATCCCGCTGCTGCTGGCGCTGATCTGTTACCTGTTGCTGGAAAGCCAGGCGAAGAAGCTACGGGCGAAAAATGAAGCGGCGATGTGAAGTTCGGTTAAGTTCTTTAGTATGTGCATTTACGACTAATGAAAAAACCGCGTATGCCTTTGCCAGACAAGCGTTATCGCTATTGCTGCAAGAATCCCAAAGAAGCCGATAAAATAGTAATAGAGTGTTAATGCACCTGTAAAAGCGCAACGAACCGGACTCCATAATTCTTCACTATGGCATTTTCCCGCCAGTGCAAGGAGCTTATTTCGTCCATGAAAGATGGATGCGAAAAACACAACCACCACGCCATAAATTGCTTTTTATACCAGACTCTTGTTTGTTATCGTTTTAAATAAAAAAATCCCGACACATGGCCGGGATATTGGTGGTGAAAAAAGAATTAACGACGATTGCCAAAAATTCGCAGCAACATCAGGAACAGGTTGATGAAGTCCAGATACAAGGTTAATGCGCCAAGAATGGAATATTTGCGCAGGTTCGACGCGTCACGGGTATCAATCTGCTCACCCATATTTTTCAATTTCTGAGTGTCATACGCCGTCAATCCGACAAAGACAATCACTCCGATGTAGGTGACCGCCCACATCAACGCTTCGCTTTTCAGCCAGAAGTTGACCAGCGATGCCAGCACAATGCCGATCAACGCCATAAACAGCATATTGCCGAAGCCGCTTAAATCGCGTTTGGTGGTGTAACCGTACAGGCTCATTGCGCCGAACATCCCGGCAGTAACGACGAAGGTGCTGGCGATAGAGGCAGCGGTATAGACAATGAAAATACTGGAAAGCGTCAGGCCCGTCAGCGCTGAATAAAGCATAAAGAGCATGGTTGTCACACCTGCACTCAGCTTTTGAATCATCGCTGATAACACAATAACCAGAGCTAATTGTGCTATTACCAGACCAATTAAAAAGATGCGGTTGGTGAATAACAGCTCCATAACGGCGGCGGAATTGGCCGCATACCAGGCAACAAACGCAGTAAGCAGCAAGCCTACCGTCATCCAGCCATAGACCTGTGCCATATAGGTTTGCAGGCCAGCTCGGGTTTGTACAATTGAATCAGAACGTGGGAATCTGTCCATGACTTTCTCCTGAAGATATAAGGAATATCTTAAGGATACTGCAAATGATGGGGCTGTGCATCGACGCAGCGTGAAAGCATGTACTGAGCGGTGAAATTGCCGGATGCAGCGGTGCCTTATCCGGCTAACAATAAACTACCAGCGTTTTGCCGCCTGCTGATCGCTCTCCCGAGCTTCGACCCAACGGTCGCCTTCCGGCGTGGCTTCGCGCTTCCAGAACGGTGCGCGGGTTTTGAGATAATCCATAATAAACTGCCCGGCTTCAAACGCACTGCTGCGATGCGCACTGGTAACACCGACAAAAACAATTTCATCACCCGGCCATAATTCCCCGATGCGGTGAATCACCGTGACGCGCCCCAGCGGCCAGCGGTTACGCGCTTCATCAACGATTTCCGCCAGTGCTTTTTCTGTCATTCCCGGATAGTGTTCGAGGGTTAATGCTTTGACGCTGTCTCCCAGGTTATGATTGCGCACCTTACCGGTAAACGAGACCACTGCACCGTCTTCGTCACGCTCCGCCAGCCACGGGTACTCTTCCCCTACACTGAACGGCTGCGGGCCGACAACAATTTTGGTTTCTGCCATTTTAACCTCCGGTTACCGGCGGGAAGAAAGCCACTTCGTCGCCGTCAGTCAGCGGATGGTCAAAACTCACCAGCGTCTGGTTGACGGCAGCCAGCAATTTGCCATCTTCCAGCGCCAGCGCCCAGCGATCGCTCTGCGCAGCCAGGTGCTGGCGTAACGCTTCAACGGTTGGGAAATCCGCAGCCACTTCGGTTGCATCTGTTCCCACCAACTCGCGTACCTGGGCGAAAAAAAGAACTTTAATCATCCGCTTCCACCTTAAAGTCACCTGATTTGCCGCCGCTCTTTGCCAGTAAACGTACCGGACCAATCACCATATCTTTTTGCACCGCTTTGCACATGTCATAAATGGTCAGCGCCGCCACGGAAGCCGCGGTTAACGCTTCCATTTCAACGCCGGTTTTCCCGGTCAGGCGGCATAAGGTTTCTATACGCACCCGATTGTGCTCCGGCTCGGCCTGTAAATTGACTTCGACTTTACTGAGCATCAGCGGATGACACAGCGGGATCAGATCCCAGGTGCGTTTTGCCGCCTGAATACCGGCAATACGCGCTGTGGCAAACACGTCGCCTTTATGGTGGCGACCATCGATGATCATCGCCAGCGTCTCGCTACGCATGGTGACAAAGGCTTCCGCCCGCGCTTCACGTACGGTTTCCGCTTTGGCGGAGACATCCACCATGTGCGCTTCGCCAGCGGCGTTGATATGGGTCAGTTGCGACATACTTATTTCTTCAAATGTGGATGGAAATTACACGGACGCGTACGGGCATCCAGCTGCGGCGCGATGATATTTTCCCACGCGGTGCGGCACGCTTTGGTCGAACCCGGCATGGCGAAAATCAGTGTCTTATTCGCTACGCCCGCTACCGCACGGGATTGCAACGTTGCTGTGCCAATCTCTTCGAACGACAGCATACGGAACACTTCACCAAAACCTTCGACTTCACGGTCGAACAGCGGCAGCAGTGCTTCAGGAGCCTGATCGCCTTCCGTCAGGCCTGTGCCGCCAGTAATCAACACCACTTGTACATCGTCACTGGCTATCCACGCAGATACCTGAGCGCGAATAGCGTAGCGGTTTTCTTTGACAATGGCTTTATCGACAACGTGATGGCCCGCTTCCTGCGCCGAATCGCGCAGATAGTGACCGGAGGTATCGTCTTCTTCACCACGACGATTAGAAACCGTAAGAATAGCAATACGGGTCGGGATAAATTCAGTGCTTACCTGACTCATCTGATCTCTCCTTTTGACGTTTTATCCGCCAATGTACGATAAGTTTTGCGTAATACCGGTATTGTTTTGATGCAGGAAATGGGTCTGTTTTTTCTCCCGCAGCGCCGCTGAAATACGCGCTTCCAGCGCCTGTTGCTGGGTATCGTCTTCCAGCAGATCGCGCAGGTTAACGCCGCCTTCACCAAACAGGCAGAGATGGAGTTTACCAATGGAGGAGACACGCAGGCGGTTGCAAGTGGCGCAGAAGTCTTTTTCATACGGCATAATTAGGCCAATCTCTCCGGCGTAATCCGGATGACAAAAGACTTGCGCGGGACCGTCGCTACGTTGACGTAATTGGTGGATCCAGCCGCGACGCAGTAGCTCGTCACGCAGAACCTGACCAGAGATGTGATGTTTACGGAATAGCTCGCTGCCCTCTCCCGTTTCCATCAGTTCGATGAAACGCAGCTGGATAGGACGATGTTGGATCCAGTTCAGAAAGGTGTCGAGCTGGTGATGGTTGACATCGCGCATCAGCACGGTATTGACTTTGACCTTCTCAAAGCCCGCCTCAAATGCAGCATCGATGCCAGCCATGACCTGATTGAATTTATCCTGGCCGGTAATGGCATGAAACTGACGAGCGTCGAGACTATCAACACTGACGTTAATGCCCGTCAGTCCGGCATCGCGCCAGTTCGCCACGTCGCGTTCCAGACGGTAACCATTAGTGGTGACCGCAATCTGACGGATGGCGTCATTTTCCCGCACTGCGGCGATGATATCGGTAAAGTCGCGACGTAAAGACGGCTCTCCGCCTGTCAGACGAACTTTTTCGGTGCCCAGACTGGCAAAGGCGCGCGTGACCCGGCGAATTTCATCGACGGTCAGAAAGCCTTTATTGGTGACGCCGCTCGGCTTGTAGCCATCCGGCAGGCAATATGTGCAACGAAAGTTACACACATCGGTAATCGACAGGCGCAAGTAATAAAACTTACGCGCAAATGCATCAGTCAGTTGTGAAGCCATGTACACCTTTCCAGATACGGGAGGCGAAGTCATTTCTTCCTTCGCCCTGGTGGCAACCTTTCAAAGCATTGTCACGGCCAAAGCACCATATCAGTTGACCCAGGTGCAGAGGCTAGAGTGTTTAGTGGTTATGCCGATACTAGCGCGTAAATGAGATTTTTACCATTCACCCTTTTCGCTATGTAATCATGTATATAGCGTCATGATCGGCCTATTTCGCTACAGAATAAGGGAAAATGGCGGTTTTACTTTGATATACATCATCAGGGATGCAGAGCGAATATTGTCCTTTGGGGGTAGAAAACCATGAGTTGTATCCTCAATATTGGCAGGCTAATTGCTGTTTCCCCGTAATTTGCGCTACTGTAGCGCGGATAATCTGACTTCAGGAATGTATATGCGCAATCGTACGCTGGCTGACCTTGATCGTGTCGTTGCTCTCGGCGGGGGGCATGGACTGGGACGCGTTCTCTCATCACTTTCGTCTTTAGGCTCTCGCTTAACGGGTATCGTCACCACCACGGATAACGGTGGCTCGACGGGACGTATTCGTCGCTCGGAAGGCGGTATTGCCTGGGGCGATATGCGCAACTGTCTCAACCAACTGATAACGGAACCGAGCGTCGCCTCCGCGATGTTTGAATACCGTTTTGGCGGCAATGGCGAGCTTTCCGGTCATAATCTCGGAAACTTGATGTTAAAGGCGCTGGATCACCTTAGCGTGCGGCCTCTGGAAGCCATCAATTTAATTCGTAATCTGTTGAAAGTGGACGCGCAATTAATTCCGATGTCAGAGCATCCCGTTGATCTGATGGCCATTGACGATCAGGGACATGAAGTTTACGGCGAGGTCAACATCGACCAGCTAACTACGCCGATTCAGGAACTACTGTTAACCCCCAACGTACCTGCCACCCGTGAAGCGGTGCTGGCAATTAATGAGGCTGACCTGATAATCATCGGGCCAGGCAGTTTTTATACCAGCCTGATGCCAATCCTGCTGCTTGAGGAAATGGCGCAGGCACTACGCCGCACGCCAGCCCCGATGGTTTATATTGGCAATTTGGGAAGAGAATTAAGCCTGCCTGCGGCGAATCTGAAGCTTGAAAACAAGCTGGCGATTATGGAGCAGTATGTCGGTAAAAAGGTGATTGATGCGGTTATTGTTGGGCCGAAGGTCGATGTTTCTACAGTTAACGACAGATTAGTCATTCAGGACGTACTGGAGGCCAGCGATATCCCCTATCGTCATGACCGCCAGTTGTTACATAACGCACTGGAAAAGGCATTACAGGCTTTGGGTTAACGGGAAGTCGAAAGAAAATTCCGGCTTCCTATTGAAGACAAAGTACACGTTGTTCAAACGCCTTATCCGGCCTACAAACCGCGCAAATTCAATGTATTGCAGAGATCATGTAGGCCTGATAAGCGTAGCGCATCAGGCAATTTTGCTTTTGCCATCTCTCTTCTTCGTTATCCTGTCACGAAGCCGCAATAAACAACTCACGCAGCTGATGCAACTGGTCACGAATTTGCGCCGCCTCTTCGAACTCCAGATTTTGCGCGTGTTGCATCATCAGCCCTTCCAGTTCATGGATTTTCTGCTGCAACGCTTTAGGCGACATATCCATCGGTACATTATCCGGCTCAACAATCGGGCGCGATTTTCCTCTGCCCTTCGCTTTGGTTTTGGCAATGTTCTGCCCCAGCGCCAGGATATCGACCACTTTCTTGTTCAAGCCTTGCGGCGTAATGCCGTGTTCCTCGTTGTACTTCTGCTGCTTCTCACGGCGACGTTCGGTTTCGCCAATCGCTTTCGCCATTGATGGGGTGATCTTATCGCCGTAGAGAATCGCTTTACCGTTGACGTTACGCGCCGCGCGACCAATGGTCTGAATCAATGAACGTTCGGAACGCAGGAAGCCTTCTTTGTCTGCGTCGAGGATCGCCACCAGCGAAACTTCTGGCATATCCAGACCTTCGCGCAGTAAGTTGATCCCCACCAGCACATCAAACTCGCCCAAACGCAAGTCGCGGATGATTTCCATACGCTCGACGGTGTCGATATCCGAGTGAAGATAACGCACGCGTTCACCGTGTTCTTCCAGATATTCGGTGAGATCTTCCGCCATCCGCTTAGTCAACGTCGTGACCAGTACGCGTTCGTTAATTGCCGCCCGCAGGCGAATTTCTGAGAGAAGATCATCAACCTGGGTCGCTACCGGGCGCACTTCGATAATCGGGTCCAGCAGCCCTGTTGGACGCACGACCTGATCCACCACGTCGCCACCGGATTTCTCCAGCTCGTAATTACCGGGTGTTGCAGAAACATAGATGGTTTGCGGGGCTAACGCTTCGAACTCTTCGAATTTCAGCGGACGGTTATCCAGCGCCGATGGCAGGCGGAAACCGTACTCCACCAGCGTCTCTTTACGCGCCCGATCACCTCGATACATGCCGCCAATTTGCGGAATAGTCACGTGGGATTCATCGACCACCAACAGGCCATCGGCGGGGAGATAATCAAACAGCGTCGGCGGTGGCTCACCGGGTCCACGACCGGAAAGAAAGCGCGAATAGTTTTCAATGCCTGAGCAATAACCCAGCTCGTTCATCATCTCCAGATCAAACTGGGTACGCTGAGTCAGGCGTTGTTCTTCCAGCAGCTTGTTATTTGCCAGCAGCACTTTGCGCCGATCGGCCAGCTCTTCTTTGATCTCTTCCATCGCCTGCACAATACGTTCACGCGGGGTAACGTAGTGTGTTTTCGGGTAAATGGTAAAGCGGGGAATGGTTGAGATAATCTGCCCTGTTAACGGGTCGAAAAGCGACAACCGCTCTACCTCTTCGTCGAACAATTCAACACGTAGCGCAACGTCGTCGGACTCCGCCGGAAAAATATCAATCACTTCCCCGCGAACACGGAAAGTCCCGCGCTGGAACGCCTGGTCGTTACGGGTGTATTGCAGTTCCGCCAGGCGCCGCAGAATCGCGCGCTGATCGATAATCATGCCGACCGTCAGATGCAGCATCATCTTAAGATATAAGTCAGGGTCGCCCAGACCGTAGATGGCTGAAACAGAGGCGACCACCACCACATCGCGCCGCTCCAGCAAAGCTTTGGTCGCTGAAAGCCGCATCTGTTCAATATGTTCGTTTACCGAGGCATCTTTTTCAATGAAGGTGTCCGAGCTCGGCACATAGGCTTCCGGTTGATAGTAGTCGTAGTAAGAGACGAAGTATTCCACCGCATTTTCCGGGAAAAATTCTTTCATCTCGCCGTACAACTGGGCTGCCAGCGTTTTGTTGGGCGCCAGCACCATCGTCGGGCGCTGAAGGTCGGCAATGACGTTAGCAATGGTAAATGTTTTCCCGGAGCCCGTTACGCCGAGTAGAGTCTGGTGAGCCAGGCCATCTTCAAGCCCTTCTTCGAGGCGTCGAATTGCCTCAGGCTGATCGCCAGAAGGTTTAAAAGAGGAATTCAGTTTGAACGGTTTACTCATGAGTCGCTACCTGAAGGAGTGGGCGGGCAGGTATGTAATTTTACTCGTCGTGCTTAATAATGCCAACAAATTATACTGGATAAAAAAACAGTTTCACGCCACATTATTTCTGTTACACCGTCAACGAAGGTATCAATCATGAGCATAATTTGCTCAGTGACGAGATAAAACTCCAGGATTGCGGGGTTATCCCCAAAGCAACGGCTTTTTTAACAATTGTCAAGATGGCTGATGACGGATTTATGGCAAGAGATGTCACTTTCATGACTGCCATTGCTTTTATATAATTAATTGAAAGATAACAAATATTTCCTTAAGCCTTCTTTCGCGTCAATTCGCGTGCAAGCCGCGTATTCTCTCGCTTGCATCGCGTTTTCTAACTCTAATGCACATGGTTATCCACAGGAATAGTGGATAACTGCCTGCAGCCCGTATGCCCTGCCGCCTGGGCAATTCCCACACTAACCGCATATTGTGGGGGTAAATATTTTTTCTCAATTCTTTTGAAATTTAATTGGTTGAATTGCAGGCAGCAGACGACGCGATCTCGCTCGCAATTTAACCAAATATATTGCTACAACAATGCGGTGAGATTGAGGTACTTTCCGGTTAGCGCGTTTTCAGGGGGTTCATCAAGCCATGGGATCTCCCCAAGCAGCGGTGCGGAAATCATCCGCTTGAGCGTGGCCATATATTCAGCGTGACGTTTGCCTGGTGGAGTGACATCGTTCGCTACCCACCCTGCAAGGGTAAGTCCGGCTTGCTGTACAGCCTGTGCGGTCAGCATCGCGTGATTAATACAGCCGAGTTTCACGCCCACAACCAGTATCACTGGCAGTTGTTCTTGCGTTACCCAATCCGCGAAAGTGAAAGACTCAGAAAGCGGCGTAAACCAGCCTCCTGCACCTTCTACCAGTACCCAGTTTGCCTGCTGTGCCAGCGCGTGTAACCCGGCGCTCATAACCACGGGGTCGATGGGTCTGCCCTCTTCCGTACTGATGATATGCGGCGAGGTCGGTTCTGCGAAGGTGTAAGGGTTTACCGTGGCGTAATCCAGCTGCAGGCTACTGTTGCGTTGCAACGCCAGTGCGTCGCTATTACGTAAGCCTTCTACTGTCATTTCGCTGCCGGAGGCAACAGGTTTGTAACCTGCCGTCCGGTAGCCTGCCGCCTTCGCGGCCTGTAAAAGCGCACAACTGGCGACGGTTTTCCCTACTTCGGTATCCGTTCCGGTGACAAAATAACGTTTACTCACGAGCAATCACTCCCAAAAAAAGATGATACGTCAGAGGATATCGCCCCTGTTGTTGCGGCCAGGCTAGTTGCAATCGCTGCAACTGCGAACGCGTTAATATTCGCGGGTCGCGCCCTTCATGAAGATGCGTTGCGCCAATGCCTTTGAGCGAGCGCATGGCACTGAGCGCATCATCAAACCACAGTGTGACGGGCTGCATATTGTATTGATAACGAAAGTCTTTCAGCGCCTGTTCAATTTCTGCTGGCGGTAAAAAACGATTGGCATGCGGACGTTCGTCTACCGCCAGCCACGCCTGATGCAGTTCGGGTAACGATCCCTGCGCCAGCGTGGTAAACGCGACCATGCCTCCGGGGCGCACCACCCGATACAGCTCGCGGAGTGCCGTGGATAAATTACCGCACCACTGCACCGCGAGATTGCTCCATGCAAGATCGAACGTCGCATTCGCCAGCGGTAAGGATTCGATATCGCCTGCCAGATAATGATCTGCGGCATCTTGTTGGCGTGCCTGCGCAAGCATAAGTGGCGAGAGATCTAACGCCGTCACCTGCGCGTGACGTTCTCGCCAGTGGCGGCTCATCCAGCCAGGTCCACAGCCAGCGTCCAGCACACGGGGGTATTTACGCTGTGGGAGCATTGCCAGTAAGGCATCGGCACTCTGGCGCTGTAACTCTGCGTGTTGCTCATAGTGCGCGGCTGCCCGACCAAATGCCGCCGCAATGGCTTGTTTATTGACCGTTGCCATGCAGCACCTCCAGCAGACGGTCGATATCCTGTGTTTCATGTGCCGCAGTCAACGTCAGGCGCAGTCGCGCAGTGCCGACGGGTACGGTTGGCGGGCGAATCGCCGTGACCCAGCAGTCTTGCTGGCGCAGTTTTTCTGCCAGTTGTAACGCACGGCTGTTATCACCGACGATTAATGGCTGGATGGCGCTGCATGAATCCGCAAGCGTAAACGGCAAACCCTGCACTCCGGCACGAAAACGCGTAATGAGTGCCGCCAGTTTTTCGCGCCGTGCATCACCCTCATCACTGCGAATGACCGCCAGCGATGCACGTAATGCCTGCGCCTGAGCGGGCGGCATACTGGTGCTGTAGATAAGATGGCGGGCGAATTGCAGCAGATAATTCGCCACGCTATCAGAACAAAGCACCGCCGCGCCGCTGACACCAAATCCTTTGCCAAAAGTGACTACCAGCAGTTCCGGCTTCACCTTTTGCTGCCAACAACTGCCTCGCCCCTGTTCACCGATAACCCCCGTGCCGTGGGCATCATCGACCATCAACCAGCCATTGTGCTGTTGCGTTACCTGTTGAATTTCCGTAAGCGGCGCGCTATCGCCGTCCATACTAAACACACCTTCTGTCACCACCAGTTGCTGCCCCAGACAGGAGGCAGCAAGCAGACGTTCCAGATGAGCGACATCGTTATGAGTAAAACGGCGAAGCGGCGACGGGCTTAAACTGGCAGCCTCCAGCAAGGAGGCGTGGCTAAGCCGGTCGGCAACAATACGATCCTCTTTCGCCATCATCGCAGTAATGACCGCCTGATTAGCGGCAAAACCAGAGATAAACAACAGCGCCCGCGAATAGCCCAGCCACTCGGCCAACTCTTCTTCCAGCGACTGATGCGCCACGCTATAACCGCTGACATGACCGGAACCGCCGCTACCGACGCCAAATTGTTCCGCCCCCTTCTGCCAGGCACGGATAATTTGCGGATGATGGCTTAAACCGAGGTAATCATTGCTGGAAAAGTTCAGATACTGGCGCTCGTCCGCCACCAGCCAGCGTCCGGCTCCTTGCGCCACCGGATAACGGCGACGCAGGGCATCGGCAGCACGCCGCGCATCGAGCGCCGCGTTGATTTTCTCCTGCCAGCTCATAGTGCTGCCGCGTTGTAATATTCGTCGGTGTCCGGGGTCATCAGCGCCTGCTCCAGACGCTGTTGTTGCTCGTTATCGCCCGCCAGAACGGCGGTTTGCTGCGGATTCAGCCCCAGTTTGCGGAACAGTTGCAGGTCTTTATCTTCTTCCGGATTCGGCGTAGTCAGCAGTTTGCAGCCGTAGAAAATCGAGTTTGCGCCAGCCATAAAGCACATTGCCTGAGTCTGTTCGTTCATCTGCTCACGTCCGGCAGAAAGGCGCACGTAAGAGGTCGGCATCATGATCCGCGCTACGGCAATGGTGCGAATAAAATCAAAGGCATCGACATCATCGTTATCGGCCAGAGGCGTGCCTTTCACCTTCACCAACATGTTGATTGGCACGCTTTCCGGCGGCGTCGGCAGGTTTGCCAGTTGCAGCAATAATCCGGCGCGATCTTTTACTGTTTCGCCTAAGCCGACAATGCCGCCAGAACAGACTTTGATCCCGGCATCGCGCACTTTTTCCAGCGTATCGAGACGTTCCTGATAAGTGCGTGTGGTGATGATATTGCCGTAAAACTCCGGCGAGGTGTCGAGGTTGTGGTTGTAGTAATCCAGCCCGGCATTCGCAAGGCGCTGCGCCTGAGATTCACTCAACGTACCCAGCGTCATACACGCCTCCAGGCCCATCGCTTTTACCCCCTGCACCATTTGTTCCAGGTACGGCATATCGCGTTCGTGGGGATTCTTCCACGCCGCGCCCATACAGAAACGCGTCGATCCCGCCGCTTTCGCTTTGCGCGCCGACTCCAGCACCTGTTCGACTTCCATCAACCTCTCGGCTTCCAGTCCGGTTTTGTAGCGCGAGCTTTGCGGGCAATATTTGCAATCTTCCGGACAAGCTCCGGTTTTAATCGACAGCAAAGTGCTGACCTGCACCTGACGAGGATCAAAATGCTGGCGGTGGACCTGCTGTGCTTCAAACAGCAGATCCAGCAACGGTTTTTCAAATAATTCTGTGACTTGCGACAATGTCCAGCGTGGGCGGTGAGCCATGGGGCTTCTCCAAAACGTGTTTTTTGTTGTTAATTCGGTGTAGACTTGTAAACCTAAATCTTTTCAATTTGGTTTACAAGTCGATTATGACAACGGACGATCTTGCCTTTGACCAACGCCATATCTGGCACCCATACACATCCATGACCTCCCCGCTGCCGGTTTATCCGGTGGCGAGCGCCGAAGGTTGCGAGCTGATTTTGTCTGACGGTAGACGCCTGGTTGACGGTATGTCGTCCTGGTGGGCGGCGATCCACGGCTACAATCACCCGCAGCTTAATGCCGCGATGAAGTCGCAAATTGATGCCATGTCGCATGTGATGTTTGGTGGTATCACCCATGCGCCAGCCATTGAGCTGTGCCGCAAACTGGTGGCAATGACGCCACAACCGCTGGAATGCGTTTTTCTCGCGGACTCCGGTTCCGTGGCGGTGGAAGTGGCGATGAAGATGGCGTTGCAGTACTGGCAGGCCAAAGGCGAAGCGCGCCAGCGTTTTCTGACCTTCCGCAATGGTTATCATGGCGATACCTTTGGCGCGATGTCGGTGTGCGATCCGGACAACTCAATGCACAGCCTGTGGAAAGGCTATCTGCCAGAAAACTTGTTTGCTCCGGCTCCACAAAGCCGTATGGATGGCGAATGGGATGAGCGCGATATGGTGGGCTTTGCCCGCCTGATGGCAGCGCATCGCCATGAAATCGCGGCGGTGATCATTGAACCGATTGTCCAGGGCGCAGGCGGGATGCGCATCTACCATCCGGAATGGTTAAAACGAATCCGCAAAATGTGCGACCGTGAAGGTATCTTGCTAATTGCTGACGAGATCGCCACCGGATTTGGTCGTACCGGCAAACTGTTTGCCTGCGAACATGCAGAAATCGCGCCGGACATTTTGTGCCTCGGTAAAGCCTTAACCGGCGGCACGATGACCCTTTCCGCCACGCTTACCACGCGTGAGGTTGCGGAAACCATTAGTAACGGCGAAGCCGGTTGCTTTATGCATGGGCCAACGTTTATGGGCAATCCGTTGGCCTGCGCAGCAGCAAACGCCAGCCTGGCGATTCTCGAATCTGGCGACTGGCAGCAACAGGTGGCGGCAATTGAAGTACAACTGCGCGAGCAACTTGCCCCCGCCCGTGATGCCGAAATGGTTGCCGATGTGCGCGTGCTGGGGGCAATTGGCGTGGTCGAAACCACTCGCCCGGTGAATATGGCAGCGCTGCAAAAATTCTTTGTCGAACAGGGCGTCTGGATCCGGCCTTTTGGCAAGCTAATTTACCTGATGCCGCCCTATATTATTCGCCCTGAACAGTTGCAGCGCCTGACCGCAGCAGTTAACCGAGCGGTACAGGATGAAACATTTTTTTGCCAATAACGAGCAGTCAGCCTGAAGGTTTCTGGCTACACTTTCTGCAAACAAGAAAGGAGGGTTCATGAAACTCATCAGTAATGATCTGCGCGATGGCGATAAGTTGCCACATCGTCATGTCTTTAACGGCATGGGTTACGATGGCGATAATATTTCGCCGCATCTGGCTTGGGATGATGTTCCTGCGGGAACGAAAAGTTTTGTTGTCACCTGCTATGACCCGGATGCGCCAACCGGCTCCGGCTGGTGGCACTGGGTAGTGGTTAACTTACCCGCTGATACCCGCGTATTGCCGCAGGGCTTTGGCTCTGGTCTGGTAGCAATGCCAGACGGCGTTTTGCAGACGCGTACCGATTTTGGTAAAACCGGGTACGATGGCGCCGCGCCGCCGAAAGGCGAAACGCATCGCTACATTTTTACCGTTCACGCGCTGGATGTAGAACGTATTGATGTCGATGAAGGTGCCAGCGGCGCGATGGTCGGGTTTAACGTCCATTTCCACTCTCTCGCCAGCGCATCGATTACCGCGATGTTCAGTTAATCACTCTGCCAGATGGCGCAATGCCATCTGGTATCACTTAAAGGTATTAAAAACAACTTTTTGTCTTTTTACCTTCCCGTTTCGCTCAAGTTAGTATAAAAAAGCAGGCTTCAACGGATTCATTTTTCTATTTCATAGCCCGGAGCAACCTGTGAACACATTTTCAGTTTCCCGTCTGGCGCTGGCATTGGCTTTTGGCGTGACGCTGACCGCCTGTAGCTCAACACCGCCCGATCAACGTCCTTCAGATCAAACCGCGCCTGGTACCTCTTCTCGCCCGATTCTGTCGGCAAAAGAAGCGCAGAATTTCGATGCTCAACACTATTTTGCGTCCCTGACACCAGGTGCTGCAGCGTGGAATCCTTCCCCGATTACCCTGCCTGCGCAACCTGACTTTGTTGTCGGCCCGGCGGGTACCCAAGGTGTAACGCATACCACGATTCAGGCAGCGGTGGATGCGGCAATTATCAAGCGTACCAACAAGCGCCAGTATATTGCCGTGATGCCTGGTGAGTATGAAGGCACGGTCTATGTCCCTGCCGCTCCGGGTGGAATTACTCTGTACGGTACAGGCGAAAAACCGATTGATGTGAAGATTGGGCTTTCACTTGATGGTGGCATGAGTCCTGCCGACTGGCGTCACGACGTCAACCCGCGCGGCAAATATATGCCAGGTAAACCAGCGTGGTATATGTACGATAGCTGCCAGAGCAAACGCAGCGACAGTATCGGTGTTCTCTGCTCTGCGGTCTTCTGGTCACAAAACAATGGCCTGCAACTGCAAAACCTGACCATCGAAAACACGCTGGGCGATAGCGTAGATGCGGGTAACCATCCGGCGGTGGCACTGCGTACTGATGGCGACAAAGTGCAGATCAATAACGTCAACATTCTCGGTCGTCAGAACACCTTTTTTGTCACCAACAGTGGTGTGCAAAACCGTCTGGAAACCAATCGTCAACCGCGTACTCTGGTGACGAATAGCTATATTGAAGGGGATGTGGATATCGTTTCTGGTCGCGGCGCGGTGGTGTTCGATAACACCGAATTCCGCGTGGTGAACTCCCGTACCCAGCAAGAAGCGTATGTGTTTGCACCGGCTACGCTGTCTAACATCTATTACGGTTTCCTCGCCGTAAACAGCCGTTTCAATGCTTCCGGTGATGGCGTGGCGCAACTGGGCCGCTCGCTGGATGTTGATGCCAATACCAACGGTCAGGTGGTGATCCGTGATAGCGCCATCAACGAAGGTTTTAACACGGCTAAACCGTGGGCCGATGCGGTGATTTCCAATCGTCCATTTGCGGGTAATACCGGCAGCGTTGACGATAGCGACGAAGTACAGCGCAATCTGAATGACACTAACTACAACCGCATGTGGGAATACAATAACCGCGGCGTGGGTAGCAAAGTGGTTGCAGAAGCGAAGAAGTAAGAGCTATTAACTATTTGCCGGATGCGGCGTAAACGCCTTATCCGGCCTACGGTTCGATGCGATTTGTAGGTCGGATAAGATGCGCAAGCATCGCATCCGACAATAAGTGCCGGATGCGACCTACATTCACATGGCGCTTTTTACATCTGACGGTTTTTATTGAAGTTAATCAAACTACCCGCTTTGATAATCTCGCGCTCTTCAGCAGTCAGACTTTCCATATAGAGCGTAATCTCCGTTACCGGCGCATCTTTATGGATCACATAACCTTTAAACGTCGTACCTGGATTATCCAGCGCCGCTTTAATCCCAGGGATGTAAATGTAATCACCTACGTCAAAATTCGGTGCTTCCGCCATTTGCAGCGGTAACATCCCCCAGTTGATGACGTTAGAACGGTAGCGTTTAGTCGCGTACTCCTCGGCAATATTCGCCAGACCGCCAATCACACGCTGGCAACTCGCCGCCTGCTCACGCGCAGAACCATCGCCTGGTTTGACCGCATAGACCATGCTGCCAATTTCAGTTTGCAGCGGATCAATATTTTCCTGACCAGCAATCTGCTTAATACGCGCAAAAACGTCTGCCAGTTCGCTGACATTCCCCGCCAGACGCTGATTTTCCAGCTCGGCAGTGGCTTTACTTCTGCCAACATAACCCGGATCACGGCGTGACAGGGTAAACTCCGCCAGACCAATTGGATTTGAACGATACGAAGAGGTTTCACCGGAAGGAATCAATTCGTCAGTGGTGGTCACTTCGTCGAGGATCTTCGAGCACACTTTGAGGACGATATTGTCAGTCAGCGCGCCTAATTCCGGCCAGTCTTTAATGTTCGGTCCGTAGATCAGCGGTTGCTGAGTCGCCCCTTTCACAAAACCCTGATAAACACGGTTTTTATACGGCGTTACATCAAAGGCGTACTCCGGCACGTTGTCCCAGCAATCGAGTTCGCTGGCAGAGGTTAAATAGCCACCGTTTGCCGCAGTCGCAGCGATAGAACGAGCGTCCATCAACGCTACCGCTGACATCTGCCCATTGGCTGGCTTAGAGCCTTCACGGTTCGGGAAGTTACGCGTGGTGTGGCGAATACTCAAACCGTTGTTGATTGGCGTATCGCCCGCGCCAAAGCATGGGCCGCAGAACGCAGTTCTGATGATTGCGCCTGCGCCAATCAAATCTGCTACCACACCTTTTTTGGCGAGATCCATAAACACCGGCTGTGATGACGGGTAAACCGCCAGCGAGAAGGTGTCATTGCCACAGGATTGACCGCGCAGCGCATTTGCTGCGGCGATAACGTTTTCATAGTTACCGCCAGAACAGCCAGCGATAATCCCCTGCTGTACTTTCAGGCGACCATTTTCCACTTTATCCAGCAGCGAGAGTTTGGCTTTACCGTGCGCCACGCGTTCGGACTCAATTTCAATCTCACGCAGAATGTCAGTCAGATTCTGGTTCAGCGTGTCGATTTCATACACGTTGCTCGGGTGGAACGGCAGCGCAATCATCGGTTTGATGGCACTTAAATCAACGCTGATGCAGCCATCGTAGTACGCCATTGGCTGAGGATTAAGCTGGCAGTAATCCTGGCCGCGACCGTGCAGCGCCAGCCAATTATGCACTTCTTCATCGGTTTGCCAGACAGAACTTAAACAGGTAGTTTCAGTGGTCATCACGTCAACGCTGTTACGGAAATCGGTAGAGAGCGCAGCAACACCGGGACCTACGAATTCCATCACTTTGTTTTTGACGTAGCCGTTTTTGAACACTGCGCCGATGATAGCCAGCGCCACATCCTGCGGCCCCACATACGGCGCAGGTTTTCCGGTCAGATGCACCGCAACCACGCCCGGATAGTCGATATCCCAGGTGTCATTAAGCAGTTGTTTTACCAGCTCGCCGCCGCCCTCACCGACTGCCATTGTCCCTAATGCACCGTAACGGGTGTGGCTGTCTGACCCGAGGATCATTTTGCCGCCGCCTGCCATCATTTCACGCATATATTGATGGATGACCGCAATATGCGGAGGCACAAAAATACCGCCATAACGCTGGGCTGCCGATAAACCAAAAATATGGTCATCACCGTTAATAGTGCCGCCCACAGCACAGAGTGAATTATGGCAGTTGGTCAGCACATACGGCAGCGGGAAACGTTCCATACCGGACGCTTTAGCGGTCTGTACAATACCAACAAAGGTAATATCGTGAGAGGCTAATGAATCAAACTTAATTTTAAGTTTATCCATATTTCCGGACGTATTATGTGAAGAGAGTATTGACCAGGCAATAGTGCCTTTTTTTGCTTCTTCTTTTTTTATTTCGCCGGTGAAATGTTCTTCGGCAATTATTTCGTTATTACTGGCGAGAAACACGCCTTTTTCAGATAACTTGATCATCAAATGCTCCAGATGTCTGCGCACCGTGAAGTGCGCAGAAAAATAATGAAGGGATATACTCTAAATAATTCGAGTTGCAGGAAGGCGACAAGTGTGTGAATCCCCAGGAGCTTACATAAGTAAGTGACTGGGGTGAGCGAACGCAGACGCAGCACATGCAACTTGAAGTATGACGAGTATATTTACAGCATGTTCCAGCCGATCAGCATATTCCACCACCATACGCCGAGGGTGATATGCACCAGGAAGGTTAATATCGTCAGTACCGCACCGACCAACCACCAGGATTTAATATCGTTGTAACCCACACCAAAGATGACCGGACCAGCCGCGCCACCATAGTGAGTAACCATGCCGCCATAGGAGTTGGAGAACAACAGTGCCAGCGCGGTTAACATTAACGGTGCGCCGGAGACGTTCGCCAGCATGGCAAATACCGGCAACATGGCAACGATATAGGCACTACCGGAAGCGAAGAAATAACGCACGATGATGCTAAGGAAAATAATAACGAAGAAAGCAACGTTACCGTGACCATCAAATGCCAGGTTATTTTTAAAGACTTCAGCTAACCATTCGAAGAATTTAACTTTCGATAATAATGAGCTTAAGCCGATAATACCGCCGTACCAGATTAAGGTATTCCAGCCGCCTTTATTTTTAACCACGTCTTCCCAGGTCACAATGCCCAGCAACAACATGGTCGCCATAACAACAATTGCCACTGAAGATTCATCAACACCCAGGCTCTTACTGAAAATCCAGCCCAGCAGTGCCAGCACAAAGACAACGAGCAGCATTTTTTCACGGATTTTCATCGGCCCCAGTTCAGCAAGGCCCGCTTTGGCGATGGTTTTGTTATCCACCTTTTTAATTTCTGGCGGATACATGGTGTAAATCACCAGCGGAGTAACCAGCAGCATAATGATGCCCGGCAATCCGGCGGCCAGCGCCCATCCACCCCAGCTAATTTGCAGGTGCAGAATGTCGTTGATCATTTTCAGCGCCAGAATGTTCCCTGCCATTGCGGTAAAGAACATATAGCTGGTGGTTTTGGTGACCATGTAAATGGACATCATCAAGTAATGTCCGACACGACGCGGGCTTTTTTCAGGTTCTGACCCCAAAGCCACCGCCACGCTGTTGATGATCGGTAACACAATGCCGCCCGCACGCGCGGTGTTAGACGGTGTTGCCGGAGCCAGTACCAGATCGAGGAATACCGTAACGTAACCCAGACCCAGGGTAGTGCTACCAATTTTACCAATCAGCAAATAGGCAATACGTTTGCCTAAGCCGGTGGTCACAAATGCGGCGCTTAAGGTAAACGCCGAGAACACCAGCCAGGTGGTACCTGAAGAGTAACCGCTTAATACGGCGGTGGTTTTAAACGCACCGTCAGATAAGTTACCGACCACCACCATCGAGGCAGCAACGGCAATTAACAGTACGACAGGTTCCGGGAAAGGCTTGATAACCAGCCCCACAATGGCCGCCAGGTAAATACCAAAAAGCACCCACGCCAGTTCGCTTAATCCTGCCGGAGCTGGCATAAAGCCAATAATACATGGGATCGCTAATATCAGAATTAGCTTCCATAACGATTTCTTATTCATTTAAAATCCTGTTCTTTCTGTATGACTCATACAGAAGTCCTTTATTGATTGTCCTTATCCTGACAACGAATTTTTTCAGGGAAGATAAACTTCACCGGAAAATATTTTTCTGGTTGTCCGAATAACAGATGCGCGTAACGTTGTGGCATCCTGACCTTCATTACTTAAATGAACGTCGAGCGCACCACTGGGGTGTTCAATATTGATATTGCCGTATCCTACAGAAGGGACGATTTGTCGGGTGACGGTGCCTTCCAATGCACAGCTACTGGAAATGGCAATAGCGCCAGTTATCGCCAGTGCGCGATGGCAAGAATGCGGCATAAAATAACGCACATTAATTGCCCCGCCTTTCTGCGCTGGAGAAATAAGCACAGGTTTAGGGATAACCATATTACTAACATCGCCTAAGCCCATTGCTTTACCCGCTTGCAGACGGATAGATTCAATGCGGGCTAATAATGCTTTGTCGGCATCCAGTTCAGCCGGTAATTCATAGCCTGTTTTGCCCAGATATTCAGCCGGAATAATGACGACTGGCATCGCCATATCAATACAGGTCACTGGAACATCGTCAAAATAATCAATCTGTTTATCAGTCGGGAAGACTTTTCCGGTTTTTGTTCCTGCTGCATTCAGGAAAGTGAGAGCGACCGGTGCGGCTGTCCCTGGCACACCATCAATTCTGGCGCTACCCTCGTACTTGACAACACCATTTGGCGTTTGCACATCAGCTTCGATGAACGTACCAGTATTGACGTTGCGGATACGCACACGGGTGATCGGTGATGTCGCTGCAATCAAACCATTTTCAATGGCGAATGCCCCAACCCCAGACAGCATATTGCCGCAGTTTGGTGTCGTATCAACACGCTGCTCATGGACGATAACCTGAGCAAACAGATAATCGACATCAGCACGCGGATCGTCGGAACGGCTAATAATGGCGACTTTACTGGTCAGCGGATTACCGCCGCCGATACCGTCTATTTCCAGATCGTTACCGGAACCCATAATTGCCATCAATATTTTATCGCGCTGCGTTTGATCTTCGGGTAAATGTTCCGCTAACAGGAACGCGCCCCTCGAGGTTCCACCTCGCATCATCACGCAGGGTATTTTTTTCATAATAATGCCCTCAATTTAAAAACATAACTTATTGCGATATGGTTACATTAAGGGCAAAGCATCTCTAATGACTTTAGCTCCACGATTAATAACATTTTTTCATTAATTTAAGTGATTAAATTGCAGTTAAACTGTTTAACTGTAAATCACTAAAATGCACCGCTTCCATTTTTCGGAGTAATAATGAAGCATGAATTATCAGGTATGAAGGCATTTGTCATACTGGCAGAGTCCAGTTCATTTAACAATGCCGCTAAATTACTCAATATTACGCAACCTGCATTAACGCGCAGAATAAAAAAGATGGAAGAAGATTTACATATTCAACTTTTTGAGCGTACAACTCGCAAGGTTACGTTAACAAAAGCAGGAAAAAGGTTGCTCCCGGAGGCGCGGGAATTAATAAAGAAATTCGATGAAACGCTTTTTAGTATTCGTGATATGAATGCTTATCATCGTGGTATGGTGACGTTAGCGTGTATTCCGACCGCCGTATTTTATTTTTTACCGCTGGCAATCGGTAAATTTAATGAGCTGTATCCCAATATTAAAGTGCGGATTCTGGAACAAGGTACGAATAATTGCATGGAATCGGTGCTGTGCAATGAATCTGACTTTGGCATAAACATGAACAATGTCACAAATTCATCCATTGACTTTACCCCACTGGTCAATGAGCCGTTCGTTCTGGCCTGTCGGCGTGACCATCCATTGGCCAAAAAGCAGCTGGTGGAATGGCAGGAGTTAGTAGGTTACAAAATGATTGGCGTGCGTTCCTCCAGCGGCAACCGACTGCTAATTGAGCAAAAATTGTCCGATAAGCCCTGGAAACTGGACTGGTTTTATGAAGTGCGTCATCTTTCGACGTCATTAGGATTGGTGGAAGCGGGACTGGGGATTTCGGCGCTTCCTGGCCTGGCAATGCCGCATGCGCCCTATTCTTCGATTATTGGTATCCCATTGGTGGAACCCGTTATACGTCGGACATTGGGAATAATTCGCCGTAAAGATGCCGTACTTTCTCCAGCAGCAGAACGCTTTTTTGCCTTGCTGATTAATTTATGGACTGACGATAAAGACAATTTGTGGACCAATATCGTCGAACGCCAGAGACACGCGTTACAGGAGATGGGCTAATACTCCCGGCGCAGGAGATTCAGCGCCGGGTAAATCAGCGGTTAGTGTGCGTTCACCACAACCCACATTGGCCCCTGCCCTACCGCATAGCGGCCTTTTTCATGCAGCAGCCCCTGCTCGCCGACAATTTCGTATACCGAGATATGGTGCGATTTTTGCCCGGCGGCAATCAGATATTTGCCACTGTGATCAACATTAAAGCCGCGCGGCTGAGTTTCCGTTGGCTGGAAGCCTTCTTTACTCAACACGCTGCCATCTTCCGAAACGCTGAAAACGGTAATCAGACTGGCGGTACGGTCGCAGGCGTATAAATGACGACCATCTGGGGTGATATGAATATCAGCCGCCCAACGGGTGTCGGAGAAGTTTTCCGGCATCATATCCAGCGTCTGGACACATTCGATATTGCCGTGCGGATCTTTCAGTTCCCAGACATCCACTGAGCTGTTTAACTCATTGACGCAATATGCATATTGTTCGTTTGGATGGAACACCATATGACGCGGACCGGCCCCTTCAACGGTAGTCACTTCTGCGGGGTCCTGCGCCACCAGATGACCGTCATCGCTGACCGTAAACAGGCAAATACGATCCTGCTTTAATGCCGGAACCCACAGGGTGCGGTTATCTGGTGAAATATTGGCGGAATGACAGCCGTCCAGTCCCTCAACCACATCGACAACGCCCACAGGCAGGCCATCTTCCAGTCGCGTTACGCTCACGTTACCCGCATTATAAGAGCCGACAAAGACAAACTGCCCATGGTGATCGGTGGAAATATGCGTCGGGCTACCCGGCAGCGCAGACTCTGCGGCAAATGTCAGTGCGCCATCATCTGGTGCAATGCGATACGCCAGAACGCGAAATTCGGGACGAACGCCAACGTAGAGGTAACGTTTATCCGGGCTGACCACCATCGGCTGCACCTGCCCCGGCACATCGACAACCTGTGTCAGCGTCAGCACGCCTTCATGATTCAGGTTCCAGACGTGAATTTGCTGGCTCTCAGGGCTGGCGATATAAACTGTTTGCTTCATGAATGCTCCTTTGCATTTAGCAACTGACTTTAACAGCTAAAATTAGTCGCTTTTGGCGGTGAATGCTGAATTAAAACGCAGAATTTTGTCCGATAGTGGTATCGGTGTACCATTCGCGCAGACGAAAATTCTTAACCTTAATCTGGAAAACGCCATGACCACACGCGTGATTGCTCTCGACTTAGACGGCACCTTATTGACCCCGAAAAAGACTCTGCTTCCCTCATCGATTGAAGCGCTTGCCCGCGCTCGCGAAGCAGGTTACCAATTGATTATCGTCACGGGTCGCCATCACGTCGCTATTCATCCTTTTTATCAGGCGCTGGCGCTGGATACACCTGCTATTTGCTGTAATGGCACCTATTTGTATGATTATCATGCAAAAACTGTGCTTGAAGCCGATCCAATGCCCGTTAACAAAGCCCTGCAACTCATCGAGATGCTGAATGAACACCACATTCACGGTCTGATGTATGTGGATGACGCAATGGTCTATGAGCATCCGACCGGACATGTCATTCGCACGTCTAACTGGGCGCAGACTTTGCCGCCGGAACAACGCCCGACTTTCACACAAGTCGCTTCTCTGGCTGAAACGGCGCAACAAGTTAACGCCGTGTGGAAGTTCGCTCTGACGCACGATGACCTGCCGCAGTTACAGCATTTTGGTAAGCATGTTGAACATGAGTTGGGTCTGGAGTGTGAATGGTCCTGGCACGATCAGGTTGATATTGCACGCGGCGGCAACAGTAAAGGCAAACGCCTGACGAAATGGGTTGAGGCGCAAGGCTGGTCGATGGAAAACGTAGTCGCATTCGGCGATAACTTCAATGATATCAGTATGCTGGAGGCTGCCGGAACGGGTGTAGCGATGGGCAATGCCGATGACGCGGTAAAAGCACGCGCCAATATCGTGATTGGTGACAATACCACCGACAGCATCGCCCAGTTTATTTATAGCCACCTGATTTAATCAGGCGGTTATCGACACACTTTTAATTTGCGCGTATAGCCACAGGCCAGGTTTGATCGCCAGTTCATCCCTGGCCCACGGGCTTATTCGCGCCCACAGCGTTTTACCGCCGACTTCCAGTTCCACTTCCACCTGGCCGTTATCGTCATAGCTATTGACGACTTTTGCGCGCAGCACATTGCGGATGCTGGTTTGTTGCGGCGGTTGTAAAACCAGAGAAACATCGGAAGCCTGGATGCGGATGCGTAGCGCGGCTTGCAGCGGTTCATCCAGCTTATTAACCCATAAATGCTGATCGCCCAGCGCCAGCGCGGTCATTGCGTAACGCGGATGATGTTCCAGTACCGTTACTTTCAGAATGCTGCTTTGTTGCTCTTTCGGCAGCCACGGATTCATCACGCTACTGCCCCACACTTCTTCCAGCGCCCCGAAAGCTTTCACCTGGCCGTTTTCCAGTACCATCACTTTGTCCGCCAGATGGAGGATTTCATCCAGCGAATGACTGACATACAGCATCGGAATGTTGATTTCCCGCGTCAGCCGTTGCAGATAAGGCAATAGCTCGCGTTTGCGCGGAAGATCCAGCGACGCCAGTGGTTCATCCAGCAATAATAATTCCGGAGCCGTCAGCAATGCCCGACCAATTGCCACACGCTGTTTTTCGCCTCCGGACAGGCTGCCCGGTAAACGGTCAAGCAACGGTTCAATGCCTAAAAGCGCCACCAGCTTATCGAACTGATCGACCATACTTTTCGACATGCCGTAGCGCAGATTGCCACGCACTTTGTAATGCGGGAACAGCCGTGCATCCTGAAACACATAGCCAACGCGACGCTTTTCCGGCGTCAGGCAGATACCTTTTTCGGCATCATTTAGTACCCGACCATTGAGGACAATCCGCCCTTTTTGCGGGCGCGTCAGTCCACTAATGGCGTTAATCAGCGAAGTTTTTCCGGCACCGGAGACGCCAAAGATAGCAGTGATGCCATTGGCGGGCAGCGTTTCATTAATGGTCAGGCAATGGTTGCCCAAGGTCTGGGAAAAATTCAGTTCCAGCATGATTAGCGCCCCGCCCGTTCACGGCTGATTCTGGCCAGCCATTCTGAAATCAACAGGGAGATCATCGCCAGCGCAATAGAAATAATGCAGAGTCTCGCCGCGCCGCTTTCACCGCCTGGGGTCTGGATCAGGGTATACATGGCAGAAGGAATGGTTCGCGTTTCACCTGGAATGTTAGAAACAAAGGTGATGGTTGCGCCAAATTCACCGAGCGAACGAGCAAATGCCAGTACTGTACCGACGATAATTCCCGGCAACGTCAGCGGTAACGTGATAGTAAAGAAAACACGCCAGCGCCCAGCCCCCAGCGTTCTTGCGGCCTGTTCCAGTTTGACATCAACCCCTTCCAGCGCCAGACGAATCGCCCGCACCATCAACGGAAAAGACATGACTGCGGCAGCGAGAACCGCGCCGCGCCAGCTAAACGCGAAGGTAATGCCAAACCAGTCATACAGGCGTTCGCCGATAAATCCGCGCCGTCCCATAGAAACTAACAGCAAGTAACCGACAACCACGGGCGGTAACACCAGCGGTAGATGCAGTACGCTGTCGAGCAGAGCTTTGCCCGGAAACGTGCAACGCACCAGTAACCAGGCAAAAAAGATCCCAAACGGCAGGCTAAACAGCACAGCCAGGGAAGAAACTTTCAGGCTTAATAAAACCGCCTGCCATTCTGGATCGGTCAGTATCATTACTTAGTTGTAAATCCGTAACGTTTAAAGATTTCCGCAGCCTGCGGTCCCTTCAGATAATCGTAAAATGCTTTCACTGTCGCGTTGTTATGCCCTTCCACGACGGCAACCGGATATTCCACTTTTTTATGCGAATCTTCCGGGAAAGTGGCGACCACTTTTACCCCTTTGCTGGCAACTGCGTCAGAACCGTAGACAATACCCAGCGGCGCTTCATTACGTTCGACCAGCGCCAGCGCCCCACGAACATCTTCTGCGGGAGCCAGTTTCGGGGAGAGCGTATCCCATGCGCCCAGTTTTTGCAGAGCTTCTTTCGCATAAATGCCAGCCGGAACATGTTCCGGATCGCCAACCGCCAGGCGGCCGCCATTCAGCAGAGAGGTCCAGTTAGTTTTGCTGTCGATGGTGAACTCTTTCTGCTCGCTGGTTTTCGGTGCTACAACGACCAGGCTATTGCCGAGCAAGGTTTGACGCGTGGCGGTATCAATTCCTTTTTTATCAATTGCATAATCCATCCATTTCTGATCGGCAGAAATAAACAGATCCGCAGGCGCACCTGCTTCAATCTGACGAGCCAGAGTAGAAGAGGAGGCGAAAGAAGAAACGACGTCTACGCCTTTCTCTTTTTTATACTGCGTAGCGATATCCTGCATCGCGTTGGTCAGTGATGCTGCGGCAAAAACCGTGATTTTCCCTTCATCCGCCAACGCATTGCCAGCAACAGTGAAAGAGAGCGCCGCCCCGGCAAACAGGTTTAACCATTTACGAGCCATTTGTAACCCCTTTATTTAACGTTATGTAGGCGTCAATATAACGGCAAGTTCAGAATTTTCCCAGCAGTTATTGTTAACCTTTGAGAGGTAGATAGAAAAAATATCGGCAGGAAAAGCAGGAAGTTGAGAAAAAGAAAATGCCCGACTCAGCGGGCATTCATGGAATCAATGATTTTGTCCGGGCTGGTCTTTTTTACCAACACCAGAAAAGATGTTGAATACTTCACCAAGACCGTAAATCAGACCCAGGATGATGGCCATCACGACAGGTACCATGATTACGGCGAATACCAGACTTTTTAATAACTCTAACATGGTCAACTCCAGATGTAGTCCTGTGACTATTCTAACCGTTAAGCACAGAAAAGCACTCCCCTTTTGTGCGGTCAGCTTTGCGTGGCGCTCATTTTCCGTCACAATAAGACTTTTGCCAGGACATTGTTATGCAGGCCGAAATCCTTCTCACTCTTAAGCTGCAACAAAAGCTCTTTGCCGACCCACGCCGCATTTCGCTACTAAAACACATCGCGCTTTCCGGTTCCATCAGCCAGGGGGCGAAAGATGCCGGTATCAGCTATAAAAGCGCCTGGGATGCCATTAACGAAATGAATCAGTTAAGTGAGCATACGCTGGTTGAACGAGCTACGGGCGGAAAAGGCGGTGGCGGTGCTGTGCTGACCCGCTATGGTCAACGACTGATTCAGCTTTACGATCTTCTCGCCCAGATCCAGCAAAAAGCCTTTGATGTGTTAAGTGACGATGACGCCCTGCCGCTGAACAGCCTGCTGGCCGCGATCTCACGTTTTTCACTGCAAACCAGCGCCCGTAACCAGTGGTTCGGTACCATCACAGCCCGCGATCATGATGACGTTCAACAGCATGTTGATGTCTTACTGGCCGACGGCAAAACACGCTTAAAAGTCGCGATTACCGCGCAAAGTGGCGCGCGTCTGGGGCTGGATGAAGGCAAAGAAGTGTTGATTCTACTGAAAGCGCCGTGGGTGAACATTACCCAGGATGACACCGTAGCCCAGAGTGCCGACAACCAATTGCCGGGCATTATTCGCCATATAGAGCGCGGCGCAGAACAGTGCGAAGTATTAATGGCGCTACCC
Organism: Escherichia sp. E2748; assembly: GCF_005781125.1. Lineage (NCBI taxonomy): Bacteria > Pseudomonadati > Pseudomonadota > Gammaproteobacteria > Enterobacterales > Enterobacteriaceae > Escherichia > Escherichia sp. E2748. Next base: position 71,475 of record NZ_VATP01000005.1, on the reverse strand, counting down.
GACGGGCAAACCTTGTGCGCCACGGTGCCGGTAAATGAAGCGGCTTCTCTTGAGCAAGGACAGAATGTCACGGCCTACTTTAATGCCGACAGCGTGATTATCGCCACGCTGTGCTAAGCGTGTTGACAATTTGTTATGAAACACGTATCCCTGTCAGTAATCGCTGCACAAAATGGGATATAAAATGTCATCGTTGCAAATTTTGCAAGGCACGTTTCGTCTTAGCGACACAAAAACGCTGCAATTGCCTCAGCTAACGTTAAACGCGGGCGATAGTTGGGCGTTTGTCGGTTCTAATGGCAGCGGGAAATCGGCGCTGGCCCGCGCGCTGGCGGGAGAACTTCCGCTTTTGAAAGGTGAACGGCAAAGCCAATTCTCCCACATCACTCGTCTCTCCTTCGAGCAATTGCAAAAGCTCGTCAGTGACGAATGGCAGCGCAATAACACCGATATGCTTAGTCCTGGCGAAGATGACACCGGGCGCACCACGGCTGAGATCATTCAGGATGAAGTTAAGGATGCACCGCGTTGTGCGCAGCTGGCGCAGCAGTTTGGCATTACCGCCCTGCTCGACCGACGTTTTAAATATCTTTCCACTGGCGAGACGCGTAAAACCCTGCTCTGTCAGGCGCTGATGTCGAAGCCTGACTTATTGATTCTTGATGAACCGTTCGATGGTCTTGACGTTGCCTCACGTCAGCAGCTGGCAGAATTACTCGCCTCGTTACATCAGTCCGGTATTACTCTGGTACTGGTGCTCAATCGCTTCGATGAGATCCCGGAATTTGTCCAGTTTGCTGGCGTGCTGGCGGATTGTACGTTAGTGGAAACTGGCGCTAAAGAGGAACTGCTCCAGCAAGCACTCGTCGCGCAACTGGCGCATAGCGAACAGCTTGAAGGTGTGCAACTGCCGGAGCCGGATGAACCTTCAGCACGTCACGCCTTACCCGCCAACGAACCGCGCATTGTGCTGAACAATGGCGTGGTTTCTTATAACGATCGCCCCATTCTTAATAACCTTAGCTGGCAGGTGAATCCAGGTGAACACTGGCAAATTGTCGGGCCAAATGGCGCGGGAAAATCGACGTTATTAAGCCTGATTACTGGCGATCATCCGCAAGGTTACAGCAACGATTTGACGCTTTTCGGACGACGTCGTGGCAGCGGCGAAACCATCTGGGATATCAAAAAGCATATCGGTTACGTCAGCAGTAGTTTGCATCTGGATTACCGGGTCAGTACTACTGTGCGTCATGTGATTCTTTCTGGCTATTTTGATTCGATTGGCATTTATCAGGCCGTTTCGGATCGTCAGCAAAAGCTGGTGCAGCAGTGGCTGGATATTCTCGGCATTGATAAACGCACGGCTGACGCCCCTTTCCATAGTCTTTCCTGGGGGCAACAACGCCTGGCGCTGATCGTCCGCGCACTGGTGAAACATCCGACTTTGCTTATTCTCGATGAACCACTACAGGGACTGGATCCGCTCAATCGCCAGCTTATCCGCCGTTTTGTTGACGTGCTAATTAGCGAAGGTGAAACGCAATTATTGTTTGTTTCGCACCATGCGGAAGATGCGCCTGCCTGTATTACCCATCGTCTGGAGTTCGTGCCGGACGGTGACCTTTATCGCTATGCGCTGACAAAAATAAACTGAGTAGGAAATGCTGACTGTGCCGGATGTGGCGTAAACGCTTTATCCGGCCCACGGTTCGACGCATCCAGGCATGAAACCGCGTCTTTTTTTCAGATAAAAAGCGCAATCATTCATAAACCCTCTGTTTTATAATCATTTAATCACGCATAAAAAACGGCTAAATTCTTGTGTAAACGATTCCACTAATTTATTCCATGTCACACTTTTCGCATCTTTGTTATGCTATGGTTATTTCATACCATAAGCCTAATGGAGCGAATTATGAGAGTTCTGGTTACCGGTGGTAGCGGTTACATTGGAAGTCATACCTGTGTGCAATTACTGCAAAACGGTCATGATGTCATCATTCTTGATAACCTCTGTAACAGTAAGCGCAGCGTACTGCCTGTTATCGAGCGTTTAGGCGGCAAACATCCAACGTTTGTTGAAGGCGATATTCGTAACGAAGCGTTGATGACCGAGATCCTGCACGATCACGCTATCGACACCGTGATCCACTTCGCCGGGCTGAAAGCCGTTGGCGAATCGGTACAAAAACCGCTGGAATATTACGACAACAATGTCAACGGTACTTTGCGCCTGATTAGCGCCATGCGCGCCGCTAACGTCAAAAACTTTATTTTTAGCTCCTCTGCCACCGTTTATGGCGATCAGCCCAAAATTCCATACGTTGAAAGCTTCCCGACCGGCACACCGCAAAGCCCTTACGGCAAAAGCAAACTGATGGTGGAACAGATCCTCACCGACCTGCAAAAAGCCCAGCCGGACTGGAGCATTGCCCTGCTGCGCTACTTCAACCCGGTTGGCGCGCATCCGTCGGGCGATATGGGCGAAGATCCGCAAGGCATTCCGAATAACCTGATGCCGTACATTGCCCAGGTTGCTGTAGGCCGTCGCGACTCGCTGGCTATTTTTGGTAACGATTATCCGACCGAAGACGGTACTGGCGTGCGCGATTACATCCACGTAATGGATCTGGCGGACGGTCACGTCGTAGCGATGGAAAAACTGGCGAACAAGCCAGGCGTACACATCTACAACCTCGGCGCTGGCGTGGGCAGCAGCGTGCTGGACGTGGTTAATGCCTTCAGCAAAGCCTGCGGCAAACCGGTTAATTATCATTTTGCACCGCGTCGCGAGGGCGACCTTCCAGCCTATTGGGCGGACGCCAGCAAAGCCGATCGCGAACTGAACTGGCGCGTAACGCGCACACTCGATGAAATGGCGCAGGACACCTGGCACTGGCAGTCACGCCATCCACAGGGATATCCCGATTAAGGAACGACCATGACGCAATTTAATCCCGTTGATCATCCACATCGCCGCTACAACCCGCTCACCGGGCAATGGATTCTGGTTTCACCGCACCGTGCTAAGCGCCCCTGGCAGGGGGCGCAGGAAACGCCAGCCAAACAGGTGTTACCTGCGCACGATCCAGATTGCTTTCTCTGCGCAGGTAATGTGCGGGTGACTGGCGATAAAAACCCCGATTACACCGGGACTTATGTTTTTACCAATGACTTTGCGGCCTTGATGTCTGACACGCCAGACGCGCCAGAAAGCAACGATCCGTTGATGCGTTGCCAGAGCGCGCGCGGTACCAGCCGGGTGATCTGCTTTTCACCTGATCACAGTAAAACACTGCCAGAACTCAGCGTTGCGGCATTGACGGAAATCGTCAAAACCTGGCAGGAGCAAACCGCAGAGCTGGGAAAAACGTACCCGTGGGTGCAGGTATTTGAAAACAAAGGTGCAGCGATGGGGTGCTCTAACCCGCATCCGCACGGACAGATTTGGGCAAATAGCTTCCTGCCTAACGAAGCTGAGCGCGAAGACCGCCTGCAAAAAGAATATTTTGCCGAACAGAAATCACCAATGCTGGTGGATTATGTCCAGCGCGAGCTGGCAGACGGTAGCCGTACCGTTGTCGAAACCGAACACTGGTTAGCCGTAGTGCCTTACTGGGCTGCCTGGCCGTTCGAAACGCTACTGCTGCCCAAAGCCCATGTTTTGCGGATCACCGATTTGACCGACGCCCAGCGCAGCGATCTTGCGCTGGCGTTGAAAAAGCTGACCAGTCGTTATGACAACCTCTTCCAGTGCTCCTTCCCCTACTCTATGGGCTGGCACGGTGCGCCGTTTAATGGCGAAGAGAATCAACACTGGCAGCTGCACGCGCACTTTTATCCGCCTCTGCTGCGCTCCGCCACCGTACGTAAATTTATGGTCGGTTATGAAATGCTGGCAGAAACCCAGCGTGATCTGACGGCAGAACAGGCAGCAGAGCGTTTGCGCATAGTCAGCGATATCCATTTTCGCGAATCCGGAGTGTAAGAAATGAGTCTGAAAGAAAAAACACAATCTCTGTTTGCCAACGCATTTGGCTACCCTGCCACTCACACCATTCAGGCGCCTGGCCGCGTGAATTTGATTGGTGAACACACCGACTACAACGACGGTTTCGTTCTGCCCTGCGCGATTGATTATCAAACCGTCATTAGCTGTGCGCCACGCGATGACCGTAAAGTTCGCGTAATGGCAGCCGATTATGAAAATCAGACTGACGAGTTTTCCCTCGATGCGCCCATTGTCGCGCATGAAAACTATCAATGGGCGAACTACGTGCGTGGCGTGGTGAAACATCTGCAACTGCGTAACAACAACTTCGGCGGCGTGGACATGGTGATCAGCGGCAACGTGCCGCAGGGTGCCGGGTTAAGTTCTTCCGCCTCACTCGAAGTCGCGGTCGGAACCGTATTGCAGCAGCTTTATCATCTGCCGCTGGACGGCGCACAAATCGCGCTTAACGGTCAGGAAGCAGAAAACCAGTTTGTTGGCTGTAACTGCGGGATCATGGATCAACTCATTTCCGCACTCGGCAAGAAAGATCATGCCTTGCTGATCGACTGCCGCTCGCTGGGGACCAAAGCGGTTTCCATGCCGAAAGGCGTAGCTGTGGTCATCATCAACAGTAACTTCAAACGTACCCTGGTTGGCAGCGAATACAACACCCGTCGTGAACAGTGCGAAACCGGTGCGCGTTTCTTCCAGCAGCCAGCTCTGCGCGATGTCACCATTGAAGAGTTCAACGCTGTTGCACATGAGCTGGACCCAATCGTGGCGAAACGCGTGCGTCATATCCTGACTGAAAACGCCCGCACCGTTGAAGCTGCCAGCGCGCTGGAGCAAGGCGACCTGAAACGTATGGGCGAGTTGATGGCGGAGTCTCATGCCTCTATGCGCGATGATTTCGAAATCACCGTGCCGCAAATTGACACTCTGGTAGAAATCGTCAAAGCTGTGATTGGCGACAAAGGTGGCGTACGCATGACCGGCGGCGGATTTGGCGGCTGTATCGTCGCGCTGATCCCGGAAGAGCTGGTGCCTGCCGTACAGCAAGCTGTCGCTGAACAATATGAAGCAAAAACAGGTATTAAAGAGACTTTTTACGTGTGTAAACCATCACAAGGAGCAGGACAGTGCTGAACGAAACTCCCGCACTGGCACCCGATGGTCAGCCGTACCGACTGTTAACTTTGCGTAACAACGCAGGGATGGTAGTCACGCTGATGGACTGGGGTGCGACTTTACTTTCAGCCCGTATTCCGCTTTCCGATGGCAGCGTCCGCGAGGCGCTGCTCGGCTGTGCCAGCCCGGAATGCTATCAGGATCAGGCCGCGTTTCTGGGGGCCTCTATTGGTCGTTATGCCAACCGCATCGCCAATAGCCGTTATACCTTTGACGGCGAAACCGTGACGCTTTCGCCAAGTCAGGGCGTTAACCAGCTGCACGGCGGCCCGGAAGGGTTCGACAAACGTCGCTGGCAGATTGTGAACCAGAACGATCGTCAGGTGCTGTTTGCCCTGAGTTCAGATGATGGCGATCAGGGCTTCCCGGGTAATCTCGGCGCGACGGTGCAATATCGTCTGACCGACGATAACCGTATCTCCATTACTTATCGCGCCACAGTTGATAAACCTTGCCCGGTGAATATGACTAATCACGTCTATTTCAATCTTGACGGCGAGCAGTCTGACGTGCGCAATCACAAGTTGCAGATTCTGGCGGACGAATATCTTCCGGTTGATGAAGGCGGCATTCCGCACGACGGCCTGAAATCTGTCGCCGGAACGTCTTTTGATTTCCGCAGCGCCAAAATCATCGCCAGTGAGTTTCTTGCCGATGACGATCAGCGCAAAGTGAAAGGTTACGATCACGCATTCTTGTTACAGGCCAAAGGCGATGGCAAGAAAGTGGCGGCGCATGTCTGGTCAGCAGATGAAAAATTGCAGCTGAAGGTCTACACCACCGCTCCGGCTCTGCAATTCTACTCCGGCAACTTCCTCGGCGGCACGCCATCAAGAGGAACTGAACCTTACGCCGACTGGCAGGGGCTGGCACTGGAAAGCGAGTTTCTGCCGGACAGCCCGAACCACCCTGAATGGCCGCAGCCGGACTGCTTCTTGCGTCCTGGCGAAGAATATTCCAGCCTGACGGAATATCAGTTTATTGCTGAGTAATGTTAAGCCCTCGTCATGAGGGCTTTATCCTCGTATTGTTCAAATCACCAGCAAATACCGACATATTTGCAACTCAATATTCACAACAACCTTACACTGCGACACTATTTTCGCTATGGTTATGCGTAAGCATTGCTGTTGCTTCGTCACGGCAATATAATGAGAATTATTATCATTAAAAGATGATTTGAGGAGTAAGTATATGGCTGTAACTAAGCTGGTTCTGGTTCGTCATGGCGAAAGTCAGTGGAACAAAGAAAACCGTTTCACCGGTTGGTACGACGTGGATCTGTCTGAGAAAGGCGTAAGCGAAGCAAAAGCAGCAGGTAAGCTGCTGAAAGAGGAAGGTTACAGCTTTGACTTTGCTTACACCTCTGTGCTGAAACGCGCTATCCATACCCTGTGGAACGTGCTGGACGAACTGGATCAGGCATGGCTGCCCGTTGAGAAATCCTGGAAACTGAACGAACGTCACTACGGTGCGTTGCAGGGTCTGAACAAAGCGGAAACTGCTGAAAAGTATGGCGACGAGCAGGTGAAACAGTGGCGTCGTGGTTTTGCGGTGACTCCGCCGGAACTGACTAAAGATGATGAGCGTTATCCGGGTCACGATCCCCGTTACGCGAAACTGAGCGAGAAAGAACTGCCGCTGACGGAAAGCCTGGCGCTGACCATTGACCGCGTGATCCCTTACTGGAATGAAACCATTCTGCCGCGTATGAAGAGCGGTGAGCGCGTGATCATCGCTGCACACGGTAACTCTCTGCGTGCGCTGGTGAAATATCTCGATAACATGAGCGAAGAAGAGATTCTTGAGCTGAATATCCCGACTGGCGTGCCGCTGGTGTATGAGTTCGACGAGAACTTCAAACCGCTGAAACGTTATTATCTGGGTAATGCTGACGAGATCGCGGCGAAAGCAGCGGCGGTTGCTAACCAGGGTAAAGCGAAGTAAACGTCATTCGTTTAATAATGAGAAAGCCGACTGCAAGTGAGTCGGCTTTTTTGTTTGTCGTTGCTAACAATGGAGCACATTGCCTGATGCGACGCTACGCGTCTTATCAGACCTACAAACATACAGTCATGGCGATTTGACTATAAATTATCCACGACGCGCTTTTACTGCATTTGCCAGCTGACGTAACAGAGCATCGGTATCGTCCCAGCCAATGCAGGCATCAGTGATACTCTTGCCATAAGCCAGCGGCTCCCCGCTCTCCAGACTCTGATTGCCTTCTACCAAATGACTTTCCACCATCACGCCAATAATGGCCTTTTCGCCACCGGCAATCTGCTGGCAAACGTCAGCACAAACATCCATCTGCTTTTTGAATTGTTTGGACGAGTTAGCATGGCTGAAATCGATCATCACCTGTGCTGGCAGGCCTGCTTTGTTCAGCCCTTCTTTCACTTCAGCAACGTGTTTTGCACTGTAATTAGGCTCTTTACCGCCGCGCAGAATGATATGGCAATCGCCGTTACCGCTGGTATTCACAATCGCCGAATGACCCCATTTGGTCACTGAAAGGAAGCAGTGCGGCGCACCGGCGGCATTAATGGCATCGATAGCCACTTTAATCGTACCGTCTGTGCCATTTTTGAAACCTACCGGGCAAGAAAGACCAGACGCCAGTTCGCGATGCACCTGCGATTCGGTTGTTCGCGCCCCAATTGCGCCCCAGCTCATCAGGTCAGCGAGATACTGAGGGGTGATCATATCGAGAAATTCGCCCGCCGCTGGCAGACCGCTGTCGTTAATATCGAGCAGCAATTTACGGGCAATTCGCAAACCGTCGTTGATCTGGAAGCTGTTGTCCATATGCGGATCGTTAATCAGCCCTTTCCAGCCCACCGTGGTGCGCGGCTTTTCAAAATAAACGCGCATTACGATTTCCAGGTCGTCTTTTAGCTCTTCACGCAGCGCCAGCAAGCGAGTGGCATACTCTTTAGCCGCGACAGGATCATGAATTGAGCACGGACCAATCACCACTAACAGGCGATCATCATTACCTTTCAGGATCTTATGGATCGCTTTTCGGGCATGGGCAACCGTATTCGCGGCATTTTCAGTAGCGGGGAATTTTTCCAACAGTGCGACAGGAGGAAGTAACTCTTTGATTTCTTTGATGCGTAAATCGTCGTTCTGATAATTCATGTCTGTTCCAGTGTTGCCATACTTATCTTGGTGAATGCAATCCTTCCAATCTATATCTTCCGTCAGAATGTGTAAACGGGGTTTTACACTATGGACGGAATAATCCTGGAATCGGCAAGAAATACGCCAGATTGTCGCGAAAAACGAGATCTCTCCTACAATTTCTAACTGTAACTTCTCTATTTATTAATTTTTTCAAGATTCTCAGCTGGATCTCTTCTTCTGGCTGAAATCTTAAACCATTGCCTGATATTCACCTGCAAATGCACTGTTGGAAGAGGTTATCCGACATAACGACCATAACAGGAGCATCCTATGAAAATGACAAAACTGGCCACACTATTTCTGACTGCCACTCTGAGCCTTGCCAGCGGTGCCGCACTGGCTGCCGATAGCGGGGCGCAAACCAATAACGGCCAGGCAAACGCCGCAGCTGATGCGGGCCAGGTAGCCCCTGACGCCCGTGAAAATGTCGCACCAAATAACGTCGACAATAACGGGGTTAATACCAACTCGGGCGGGACGATGCTGCACCCGAATGGTTCATCCATGAATAATGACGGCATGACCAAAGACGAAGAGCACAAAAACACCATGTGCAAAGACGGTCGCTGCCCGGACATCAATAAAAAGGTACAAACCGGTGATGGCATCAACAATGATGTCGATACCAAAACCGACGGTACTACGCAGTAAGCCAGGATATATGGCTGATAATGGGAGAGCGGAGGCTCTCCTTTTTAATTTTTCCCTTCTAAAAGAAGTATGATGTCATAAAGTTAAGTGAGATAAATTAAGGGATGACTCGTCATGGCGCACTCACACTCACACACTTCCCCACACCTACCAGAAGATAATAATGCTCGTCGCTTGTTGTATGCTTTCGGCGTAACTGCCGGATTTATGCTGGTAGAAGTCATTGGCGGTTTTCTTTCCGGTTCTCTGGCATTGCTGGCTGATGCCGGACATATGTTGACCGATACTGCCGCCCTGCTTTTCGCCCTACTCGCAGTGCAATTTTCACGTCGTCCTCCCACCATTCGCCACACTTTCGGTTGGCTAAGATTGACCACGCTCGCGGCGTTTGTGAATGCCATCGCCCTGGTGGTGATTACGATTTTGATTGTCTGGGAGGCAATAGAACGTTTCCGCACGCCGCGTCCGGTTGAAGGCGGTATGATGATGGCGATTGCCGTGGCGGGATTGCTGGCAAATATACTTTCTTTCTGGTTACTTCATCACGGTAGTGAAGAGAAAAACCTCAACGTGCGAGCAGCGGCACTGCATGTGCTTGGGGACCTGCTGGGTTCCGTTGGTGCTATCGTCGCCGCGTTGATAATTATCTGGACCGGCTGGACACCTGCGGACCCCATTCTCTCGATACTCGTGTCGCTTCTGGTTCTACGCAGCGCGTGGCGATTATTGAAAGACAGCGTGAATGAATTACTTGAAGGTGCGCCCGTTTCGCTGGATATTGCTGAAATGAAACGCCGCATGTGCCGGGAAATCCCGGAAGTCCGCAATGTGCACCATGTACATGTGTGGATGGTGGGCGAAAAGCCAGTGATGACGCTGCATGTGCAGGTGATCCCGCCACACGATCACGACGCGTTGTTGGATCAGATCCAACACTATCTGATGGATCACTATCAGATTGAGCACGCCACCATCCAGATGGAATATCAACCTTGTCATGGGCCAGACTGCCACCTGAATGAAGGGGTGTCTGGCCATTCACATCATCACCATTAATGGGACAGCGCGCGTGAACCTCTTTCGCGTGCGCTGTTGATCCACATCCGGCTGCCGTTGAGGGCAATAAAGGTCAGGATCAGATACTCCAGCGACATGGCATAGACGCCCTGCAAGGCGAAAATCACCACGCTAATCACGTTAATGATGACCCACAATAACCAGTTTTCGACGTATTTACGCGTCATCAGGATCATTGCCACGATGGAGAGTACCATCATGCAGGAGTCCCAGAATGGGAAGGCGTCCGGTTGCAATTCTGGCATCACTACCTGCAAACCCAATGCTTGCATAATCGTGACTGCCACGCGGGTCAAAAATGCAAACACCGGATTGATAAATACCGTCATCAGACCAATCGAAACCACGCAAACCGCCAACCAGCTTAGCGCCTTCGGCAATGGCAACCAGCGAATTTTTAACTCAGCTTCATGTTGACTGGTTTGTCGCGACCAGGCATACCAGCCATAAATGTTAGCGGCAAAGAAAAACACCTGTAACAGCAGGCTGGCATACAGCTGAATCTGAAAGAAAATAATGCCAAACAGGGTAACGTTGATCAGGCCAAAAAAGTAGTTGCTGATCTTCTCCAGACTGGCAAGGCCAATACACAGTAACCCAGCGATCGTCCCCACCGCTTCGATCCATGAGAGATCGTAACCGCCAGCACCGATCGGTATATGAACCAGAATGCTCTGTGTGCTAAAAAAATCCATCTTTCCCCCAATGCGTAGCGTGACGCCTTATTGTCAGTTATCCACGTAGTGTAGCCGCAAAATCCAGCATACGGTTGAGCGGCACCAGCGCCCTCTCTCGCAGATTTTCGTCAACATGAACCTCGTGATTGCTTCCTCCCTGTTCCAGCGCCTCTGCGATGGCCTGAAGGCCATTCATTGCCATCCACGGACAATGAGCGCAACTTCGACAGGTAGCGCCCTCGCCTGCGGTTGGCGCTTCCAGCAATTCTTTATCTGGCACTGCCTGCTGCATTTTGTAGAAAATACCCCGGTCAGTCGCCACAATCAGCTGCTGATGCGGCAATGTTTTTGCAGCGTTAATCAACTGACTTGTGGAACCAACAGCATCGGCCATATCGACAATAGCTTGTGGTGACTCCGGATGCACCAGTATGGCAGCATCAGGGTACTGTTTTTGTAAGCGGGTTAACGCCTGAGTCTTAAACTCGTCATGAACGATACAGGCACCTTGCCAGCATAAGATGTCTGCGCCTGTCTGTTTTTGCACGTAACGCCCCAGATGTTTGTCTGGTGCCCAGATAATTTTTTCACCCAAACTATCCAGATGATCAATGAGTTCGACGGCAATGCTTGAAGTTACCACCCAATCTGCACGCGCTTTTACCGCAGCAGAAGTGTTGGCGTAGACAACGACAGTACGATCGGGATGGGCATCGCAAAATGCGTTGAATTCTTCAATCGGACATCCGAGATCCAGTGAACATTCAGCCTGAAGTGTTGGCATCAGAATTGTTTTTTCCGGGCTGAGAATTTTGGCGGTTTCCCCCATAAATCTCACCCCAGCGACTAACAGCGTAGAAGCGGGATGCTTTGCACCGAAGCGGGCCATTTCCAGAGAATCAGAGATACAGCCATCGGTTTCTTCAGCCAGCTGTTGAATTTCGGGATCGGTATAGTAGTGGGCGACCATCACCGCATTACGTTCTTTCAGCTGCCGTTTGATTTTCTTGCGATAATACGCTTTTTCATCAATGCTTAACGGCGTTGGCTTCGGTGGAAAAGGATATATCGCCGTTTCAGGATCAAACATCACGCTCATTTGGCCATCTCGTTTTACAGACTTAACGTTTATACCGACATGAAGCGTTCAACCCGCTGCAATCGGCCTCAATTGTTTTATATGCTAAACAAAATAGCCGAATGGTGAGGAAAAGTCACACGTATTACGCCTGATGTGCAGGATGCGTCATTTTACGCCTAATTCCACCGACGTAGAGTTGCTTGCACAGCAAGCTCTGACTATGTCATCAGGTTTACAACTTGAAATTGTGGGATGCCTGAATAGCAAAAAAGCGCCTTTAGGGCGCTTTTTTACATTGGTGGGTCGTGCAGGATGACTCGCTTCGCTCGCCCTTCGGGCAGTCGCCGCAAGCGGCTCCGTTGTTTCGCTGCGCTCAACTCGAACCTGCTGCAGGTTCGAATCTTTGAGTATCGCAGATAGCAAAAAAGCGCCTTTAGGGCGCCTTTTTACATTGGTGGGTCGTGCAGGATTACTCGCTTCGCTCGCCCTTCGGGCCGTCGCCGCGAGCGGCTCCGTTGTTTCGCTGCGCTCAACTCGAACCTGCCAGGTTCGAATCTTTGAATATCGCAGATAGCAAAAAAGCGCCTTTAGGGCGCTTTTTTACATTGGTGGGTCGTGCAGGATTCGAACCTGCGACCAATTGATTAAAAGTCAACTGCTCTACCAACTGAGCTAACGACCCCTTGCGGGATTATGCTGCTTTAATCATTCAGGATGGTGGGTCGTGCAGGATTCGAACCTGCGACCAATTGATTAAAAGTCAACTGCTCTACCAACTGAGCTAACGACCCATATGGGTGTTACCTGAAAGATTTCTACTCGAATCCAATCTTTAAGATTGGTGGGTCGTGCAGGATGACTCGCTTCGCTCGCCCTACGGGCCGTTGCTGGCGCAACGTTATCCTTCACGCTTAACATCTGAGTTTGATGTTAAAATTGGTGGGTCGTGCAGGATTCGAACCTGCGACCAATTGATTAAAAGTCAACTGCTCTACCAACTGAGCTAACGACCCGAGTGGTGGGTGATGACGGGATCGAACCGCCGACCCCCTCCTTGTAAGGGAGGTGCTCTCCCAGCTGAGCTAATCACCCGATACTACGCTGGATACTACAAACTACTTCCACCAAACCCACCGCAATTAGTGGTGGGTCGTGCAGGATTCGAACCTGCGACCAATTGATTAAAAGTCAACTGCTCTACCAACTGAGCTAACGACCCGGTGGTGGGTGATGACGGGATCGAACCGCCGACCCCCTCCTTGTAAGGGAGGTGCTCTCCCAGCTGAGCTAATCACCCGATACTACGCTGGATACTACTTAAAATGGTGGGTCGTGCAGGATGACTCGACTTCGTCTCGCCCTTCGGGCCGTTGCTGACGCAACGTTATCCTTCACGTTTTACTACCGCTTCCACCTTAGCGATTGGTGGGTCGTGCAGGATTCGAACCTGCGACCAATTGATTAAAAGTCAACTGCTCTACCAACTGAGCTAACGACCCACTTTTTCGTTGCTTTCGGTTTGTTTGATATCCCGTGGCAACGGCGGCATATATTACTGATTTCAGACTTGAGCGCAACAAAAATTTCGATGTAGATCACTCAACTGCTTATGAATCGCACGACACGACCAGAAATAATGCGACTTCTGGTCGCGTGTTATGCATTACATGGCGTTCAGACGTTTTTGCGCCTGTTTAGCACCATCAGTACCAGGGTATTTACTGATAACCTGCTGGTACACGGCTTTTGCTTTCGCGGTGTCACCTTTGTCCTGCATGATGACGCCAACTTTAAACATCGCATCTGCAGCCTTCGGTGACTTCGGATAGTTTTTCACTACCGAAGCAAAATAGTACGCCGCATCATCTTTCTTACCCTTGTTGTAGTTTAACTGACCCAGCCAATAATTGGCGTTGGGCAGGTAAGTTGAATCAGGATAATTTTTGATGAAATTCTGAAATGCCACCATCGCGTCATCCTGGCGGGATTTATCCTGTACCAGCGCAATAGCTGCATTGTAATCAGTGTTTGCATCGCCGCTTTTCACCGGCGCACCAGCATTCGCAGTACCTGCATCAGCTGTTGGCGTCGTTGCCGCCGCCCCGCTTTGATCGCCGCCGGCTGATTGTGCCGCTGCACCACCGCTGCTAAGGCTATCGATCTGCAACAAGATCTGCTTCTGCCGCTCCACGACCTGATTCAATTGATACTGATTTTCCTGAATTTGACCACGCAGGGAATCAATATCGGACTGATTATCAGAGAGTTGCTGCTGGAGTTGGGTCAAAAGCTGGCTGTGAGCATTAGAAATACGCTCAAGTTGAGTGACGCGGTCTTCGACCGAGCCTGAGCCGACACTACTGATTGGTGCCTGAGCAAAAGCGGCCCAGGGGGCCGCTATACCAACCAGTAACGACAGACTCAATAGTTGATGTCTGAAGTTACTGCTCATGCAATTCTCTTAGTAAACCAGTACCGCACGACGGTTTTTGGAGTATGCCGCTTCGTCATGACCCAGTACTGCAGGTTTTTCTTTACCGTAAGAAACGATGGAGATCTGGTCTGCAGAAACGCCTTTACCCTGCAGGTACATCTTAACGGCGTTCGCACGACGTTCACCCAGGGAGATGTTGTATTCCGGAGTACCACGTTCGTCCGCGTGACCTTCTACGGTGACTTTGTAAGACGGGTTGCTACGCAAGAAGTTTGCGTGTGCATCCAGCATTTGAGCGAAGTCAGAACGGATATCGTATTTGTCCAGATCGAAGTAAACGATGTTGTTCTGCTGCAGCTGTTGCATTTGCAGACGAGCCTGCTCTTCGGAAGACATGTTGCCATTTCCGCCGTTCGCATCCATGCCAGTGCCGGCACCCAGCATGCCTTCGCTGCCGTCATTGCTGGCGTTCTTGTTGGAAGAACATGCCGCAATTGCCATAACAGGCAGAGCAATCATCAGCCCTTTCAGCACTTTGTTCAGTTGCATTTCAATGATTCCTTTACTATTCAATTAATTATTATCACAGATACGGCGACCAGGCAGGAAATTTGACCTGTCCATCAGTTGCCGGAAGACGCGCTTTGAAACGCCCATCTGTAGAAACCAAATTCAGCACGGATCCCATCCCCTGAGAAGAGCTGTAGATTACCATAGTGCCGTTAGGTGCCAGACTTGGCGTTTCATCCAGGAACGTTGAGGACAGAACTTGTACGCCTCCCGTTACCAGATCTTGTTTGGCAATGTGCTGCTGCCCACCATTGGAGCTAACCATTACCATAAATTTACCGTCGCTGCTGACATCCGCATCCTGGTTCTGCGAACCTTCCCAGGTAATACGTTGCGGCGCACCGCCGTTGATATTCACTTTATAAACCTGCGGACGACCGGCCTGGTCAGAGGTGAAGGCCAGGTTTTGACTGTCCGGGAACCAGGTCGGTTCGGTGTTGTTGCTGCGACCATCTGTTACCTGACGGATTTGACCAGAGGCTAAATCCATTACGTACAGATTCAGGCTACCAGTTTTCGACAGAGCAAAAGCCAGTTTGCTGCCGTCCGGCGAGAATGCAGGCGCACCGTTGTGACGCGGGAAGGAAGCAACCTGACGCACTGCACCGTTAGCCAGCGTCTGGATTACCAGCGCAGAACGACCGCTTTCGAAGGTAACATATGCCAGTTTAGAACCGTCCGGTGACCACGCCGGAGACATCAGCGGCTGCGGAGAACGGTGAACCACAAACTGGTTGTAGCCATCATAGTCAGACACGCGCAACTCATACGGGAACTGGCCACCATTGGTCTGAACAACATAGGCAATACGGGTACGGAACGCACCTTTAATGCCGGTCAGTTTTTCAAACACTTCATCACTGGCGGTATGGCCAGCGTAACGCAGCCATTGTTTGTTTACTTTGTATGAGTTCTGAGCAAGCACAGTACCCGGTGCACCGCCGGTATCAACCAGCTGATAAGCAACATTGTAAGAACCGTCCGGATTCGGAGTGACCTGACCTACAACGACAGCGTCAATGCCCAGCGCAGACCATGCAGCAGGTTGAACTTCCTGCGCGCTACCTGGCTGTTGAGGCAGACGAGCGCGATCTAACGGATTAAATTTACCGCTGTTACGCAAGTCAGCAGCAACGATGCCGCCAATATCTTCAGGTGCCGCACCTGGACCCGCCCACTGGAATGGAACGACACCAATAGGACGACCGGAATCTACACCACTGTCGATCACAATGCGGACTTCAGCATGCAGAACTGACGCCCACAGTATGAGAAAACCAAATGCTACTCGTAATGCCTGCTTCATCATATCTCCCTTATCTGGACAGATAGCCCACGATAATTTAGCAGAATGTTAACAAACTCAAATACACAAAACTACCAGAACCCTGCGACAACCGATGTCTGATGTTGACCGCCGTGACGACCAACATCGCGATTACGGTTTGAAGTCCAATGGTGCGTTCTTGAACACTTCATATACTGCCTGGCTTGGTGGTTTCGGGATCTTCGCAAGTTTAGCTGCTGCCAACGCAGCCTGACAAAGAGCGGGATCGCCACCTTCAGGTTTGATATCCAGTAACATGCCATCCGGTGCCAATTTTATGCGCAGCGTACAGGTTTTACCTGCATAGGACGATGCATCATAGAACTTACTTTCGATAGCAGATTTAATCTGCCCGGCATAGTTATTGATATCTGCGCCTGATGCGCCATTGTTTTTAGTATTACCACTCCCGGCAGGCGAAGCATTGTTCCCTTTCGCCCCTCCCCCCGTTTTCGGTGCATTCTTACCAGAGCTTAGCTCACCGAAAATATCATCTGCCTCCGCGGCAGCTTTTGCTGCAGCCGCTTTTTCAGCTGCTGCTTTTTCTGCTGCTGCTTTTGCCGCTGCGGCTTTTTTGTCTGCGGCGGCTTTTTCTGCCGCTGCTTTCTTATCAGCTGCTGCCTTTTCAGCAGCCGCTTTTTCTGCTGCTTTTTTGTCGGCTGCAGCTTTTTCAGCGGCGGCTTTCTTATCTGCAGCCGCCTTTTCAGCAGCCGCTTTCTGCTCAGCTTCGGCCTTCGCTTTTTCAGCAGCTTCAGTTGCCGCTTTCTTTCTTGCTTCAGCTGCAGCAGCTTCTGCCGCTTCCGCTTTCTTCTTCAGCGCCGCTGCAGCTTTGGCGGCTTCGGCCTCGGCTTTTTTCTGCGCTTCGGCTGCGGCTTTGGCGGCTTCTGCTTCTGCTTTTTTCTTCGCGTCCGCAGCCGCTTTCTTCGCTGCTTCTTCGGCAGCTTTGGCTTCCGCTTCAGCCTTCGCTTTAGCATCTGCCGCCGCTTTCGCTGCTGCCTCTTCCGCTTGCTTCTGCTTTAACTCGGCCTGTTTAGCGGCTTCTTCAGCCTGTTTCTTCTGTTCCTGAGCAGCTAACCGTTCTTTCTCAAGCTGCTTCAGGCGTTCCTGTTCAGCCGCTTGTTTCTCACGCAGTTCTTCAGCAGCCTGCTGTTCCTTCATCTTGCGCTGCTCTTCAGAACGCTTCGCGCTTGATTCCTGGCTTTGCATACGTTTGTACTGCTCAACTACCGCACCTGAATCAACCATTACAGCATCGATGGACGAACCACCGCCGCCTCCGGCTGAAGCTTCTATATTCTCATCGAACGAACTCCAGATCAGCGCTGCAAATAAGATGACATGCAGCACTGCTGAAATAATTATCGCCCGTTTGAGCTTGTCGTTTTGTTCGGTTGCCTTTGACACTCTCGGTTCCCAAAAACTGTTCGCCTGTTACCCGCTCTCTTA
This sequence comes from Escherichia sp. E2748, assembly GCF_005781125.1. Lineage (NCBI taxonomy): Bacteria > Pseudomonadati > Pseudomonadota > Gammaproteobacteria > Enterobacterales > Enterobacteriaceae > Escherichia > Escherichia sp. E2748. Next base: position 53,835 of record NZ_VATP01000005.1, on the reverse strand, counting down.
AAGCAAGGGAAACGCAGATGCTTAAATAGGCTGCGTCATTAAACCAACCGATTTCACACCCGCACTGTGTAACAAGTTCAGCGCTTTAATTATTTCATCGTAAGGCACATCTTTTGCGCCACCGATCAGAAAGACCGTTTTCGGGTTGGCCTTGAAACGGCTGGAAACTTCCGCCACCACCTGCTCTGGTGGTAAACGCTCCAGACGATCTTTCTCAACCACCACGGTGTACTGACCAATACCAGACACTTCAACAATCACAGGCGGATTATCGTTACTGCTCACCGCCTGTGATTCAGTAGCGTCTGGCAGATCGACCTCCACGCTCTGGGTGATGATGGGCGCTGTCGCCATAAAGATCAGCAACAGCACCAGCAGTACGTCCAGCAACGGTACAATGTTGATTTCGGACTTGAGATCGCGACGACCTCGTCCACGCGCTCTGGCCATGGCTTACCCCTTGTTGCTCTCGCTAACGGTAAACGCCTGGCGGTGCAGAATGGCGGTGAACTCTTCCATAAAGTTGTCGTAGTTCAGCTCCAGTTTGTTGACGCGCTGGTTCAGACGGTTGTAAGCCATAACCGCAGGGATTGCGGCAAACAGACCGATAGCCGTGGCGATCAACGCTTCTGCGATACCCGGTGCAACCATTTGCAGCGTCGCCTGTTTCACCGCGCCGAGCGCGATAAAGGCGTGCATGATCCCCCAGACTGTACCGAACAGACCGATATACGGGCTGATGGAACCTACCGTACCGAGAAACGGAATGTGCGTTTCCAGATTTTCCAGCTCACGGTTCATGGAAATACGCATCGCGCGCGACGCGCCTTCCACTACGGCTTCCGGTGCATGGCTGTTAGCACGATGCAGGCGCACAAACTCTTTGAACCCACTGTAAAAGATTTGTTCCGACCCCGAGAGATTATCTCGTTTTCCCTGGCTCTCCTGATAGAGGCGAGAAAGTTCGATTCCAGACCAGAATTTATCCTCAAACGCTTCGGCTTCGCGAGCCGCTGCGTTAAGAATACGGGTCCGCTGGATAATAATGGCCCAGGATGCGATTGAAAAACCAATCAAAATCAACATGATAAGTTTAACCAGAAGGCTCGCCTTCAGGAACAAATCAAGGATATTCATGTCAGTCACTGCTTAAACTCCGCGACAATAGACTTGGGAAGCGCACGAGGCTTCATTTTGAGTGGGTCAACGCAAACAATCAGAACCTCGGCTTCATTCAGCAGAGTATTCTCAGCGTTGACAATACGTTGCGTGAAAACCAAAGAGGTGCCACGCATTGATGTTATTTCAGTCTGTATTTCGAGCATATCGTCGAGCCGCGCAGGCGCGTAATATTCCACCGTCATCTTACGCACCACGAAGGCAACGCGTTCAGCCATCAGAGCCTGTTGACTGAAGTGATGATGACGCAGCATCTCTGTGCGTGCTCTTTCATAAAAAGCGATGTAACTGGCGTGGTACACCACACCACCGGCATCGGTATCTTCATAGTAGACGCGAACCGGCCATCGAAACAGCGTTGTATTCACTTTACATCCCAGTAATGCAACAAAAATTAGAACTTTTAAACGCTGCTACTATACGCGCGCGATTGAGGTTTGGGAATGAGGGCAAGTTAAGGGAGCGTAAAAATTTATGGACTGTTGAAGGTCCATAAATTTTTAAAGAGAATTCTGATTTAAAAGAAGAAGAAAATCAGCCCGACAATGAGAACGATATCGGCAAGCAGTGGGCAAAAAATCCCTTGCCAGAGAACCTTCTGCGGACGAAAACCCACGCCGTGAATTACGCCAGCACAGACGGCCCACATCAGCAATAAACCATGCCAGATTTCCAGTTCACTGGTCTTCGCGGCAAAACGTGATGGGTCCCAAAACATACATCCTGCTAACAGAAGCGCCATCACGAAGGAAAGCGCCCGCAGGGGGCGCTTGTCCATTACCGCATACAAAGTTGCGATAACCTTACTCATCAGCTGTCTTCTTGACCGGCTTTACCTGATTCGACGTGCTCAAGCGCCAGCGCGGTGATTACCCCAAACGAACAGGCAAGAAGCGTTCCCAGAATCCATGCGAAATACCACATTTTTAGCTCCTTACTTAGTACAGAGAGTGGGTGTTACGTTCAATATCTTCTTTGGTGATACGTCCGAACATTTTCCAGTAACACCAGGCGGTGTAGAGCAGAATGATCGGAACCAGAACCACCGCAACCCAGGTCATAACGTTAAGCGTCAGCTGGCTGGAAGTTGCATCCCACATTGTCAGACTTGCATTCATCATGGTGCTGGACGGCATCACAAACGGGAACATCGCGATACCGGCAGTCAGGATAATGCAGGCCAGCGTCAGGGAAGAGAACACAAACGCCCACGCGGCTTTATCCATACGTGCAGTCAGGATGGTCAGCAGCGGCAGAACCACACCCAGCGCCGGAATAGCCCACAGAATCGGCGTGTTGTTGAAGTTCGCTAGCCATGCGCCAGCTTCACGAACCACTTCTTTATTCAGCGGGTTAGAGGCAGCGTAATGGTCCATTGTCGATTTCACGACATAACCATCGATACCGTACATCACCCATACACCCGCCAGTGCGAAGCAGACCAGCGTCACCAGTGCCGCTACCTGTGCCGTTGCACGGGTACGCAGGTGCAGTTCGCCCACGGTACGCATCTGCAGGTAGGTCGCGCCCTGAGTAATGATCATCCCTACGCTCACCACGCCTGCCAGCAGGCCGAACGGGTTAAGCAGCTGGAAGAAGTTACCGGTGTAGTACAGACGCAGATATTCATCAACGTTAAACGGTACGCCCTGCAACAGGTTACCGAACGCCACACCAATCACCAGCGGCGGAACGAAGCTACCAATGAAGATGCCCCAGTCCCACATGTTACGCCAGCGGGTTTCTTCAATCTTGGAGCGGTAATCAAAACCGACCGGACGGAAGAACAGAGACGCCAGCACAAGGATCATCGCCACATAGAAGCCGGAGAACGCAGCGGCATAGACCATCGGCCAGGCAGCAAACAGTGCGCCGCCTGCGGTGATAAGCCAAACCTGGTTACCGTCCCAGTGTGGTGCGATGGAGTTAATCATAATTCGACGCTCGGTGTCGTTACGACCGAGGAAACGGGTGAGCATGCCCACCCCCATGTCGAAACCGTCAGTGACTGCAAAACCAATCAGCAGAATGCCAACCAGCAGCCACCAGATAAAACGCAATACTTCATAATCGATCATTTGACGACTCCTGTCTTAGCGTGCCGGCTGAGTAGTCGTGGAGGACTGCTCAAAGTGATAGCGACCGGTTTTCAGGCTGCTTGGGCCGAGGCGTGCAAACTTGAACATTAAGAACAATTCTGCCACCAGGAACAGGGTATACAGGCCGCAAATCAGCACCATCGAGAAGATGAGATCGCCTGCGGTCAGTGACGAGTTCGCCACAGCTGTCGGCAGCACTTCACCGATAGCCCACGGTTGGCGGCCATATTCAGCCACGAACCAGCCCGCTTCTACAGCAATCCACGGCAGCGGAATACCGTACAGCGCGGCGCGCAGCAGCCATTTTTTCTCGCCAATGCGGTTGCGGATGACACTCCAGAAGGAGAGCGCAATGATTGCCAGCAGCAGGAAGCCACACGCCACCATGATACGGAACGCGAAGTACAGCGGCGCTACACGCGGAATGGAGTCTTTGGTTGCCTGTTGAATCTGAGCTTCAGTCGCATCAGCCACGTTCGGCGTATAGCGTTTCAGCAGCAGACCGTAACCGAGGTCTTTCTTCATGCTATTGAACTGGTCACGAACCGCCTGGTCGGTAGAACCAGAACGCAGTTGTTCGAGCAGAGAGTACGCTTTCATCCCGTTACGGATGCGTTCTTCATGCTGAACCATCAGCTCTTTCAGGCCGATCACTGGCGTATCCACGGAACGCGTTGCAATGATGCCCAGCGCGTAAGGGATCTGGATCGCAAATTTGTTCGTCTGCTCATCCTGATCAGGAATACCGAACAGAGTAAAGGCAGCAGGCGCAGGTTGCGTTTCCCACTCGGCTTCAATTGCAGCCAGTTTGGTTTTCTGCACGTCGCCCATTTCGTAACCGGATTCATCACCCAGAACAATAACAGACAGAACGGCAGCCATACCGAAGCTTGCAGCGATAGCAAAGGAGCGTTTAGCGAAGGCGAAGTCACGGCCTTTCAGCATATACCATGCGCTGATACCGAGGATGAACATCGCGCCAGTGACATAACCAGAGGCTACAGTGTGAACGAATTTCACCTGAGCAACCGGGTTAAGCACCAGCTCGGAGAAGCTCACCATCTCCATACGCATGGTTTCGAAATTGAAATCGGACGCGATTGGGTTTTGCATCCAGCCGTTCGCAACCAGAATCCACAGTGCGGACAGGTTTGAACCGAGCGCCACCAGCCAGGTGACACACATATGCTGAACTTTACCCAGACGATCCCAACCGAAGAAGAACAGACCTACAAAGGTGGATTCGAGGAAGAAGGCCATCAGACCTTCGATTGCCAGCGGCGCACCGAAGATATCCCCTACATAGTGGGAATAGTAAGACCAGTTAGTCCCGAACTGGAACTCCATGGTCAGACCGGTTGCCACACCCAGAGCAAAGTTGATACCAAACAACTTGCCCCAGAACTTGGTCATATCTTTATAAATCTGTTTGCCGGAAAGGACGTAAACCGTTTCCATAATGGCCAGCAGGAACGCCATACCGAGCGTCAGCGGCACAAAAAGGAAGTGGTACATCGCGGTCAAGGCAAACTGTAAGCGCGACAGTTCGACTATATCTAACATCATGACTCCTTGCTCATCGCATGAAGACTCCGAGAGTGAACCCCGTTAGAAAGGGTCACACGCATGCCCCAATACAAAATTATTTGCTCGCCCCTATCGTTGCCATTTCATCAAAAGAGGAAAGACAATGATAAAAAAGTTACAAATATGTTAATGAATAAACCAAATTGATCCCGTAATTATATTACGCCGCAAAATCCTTACAATAAACAGGTTTTTATTGAGCAAATTTGCATTTTTCGACAGTGATCAATTTATAGTGAAATTGTCACCATCCCACCAATTTGATCTACGACAATTTATCGCGTTTTGCAGATTTTTTTCAAGAATTAAAAATTGATTTATATCAAAATCAACCAGATATGTTAACCATGTATAATCTATAGATCATTGGTAATTTTATTGTTAATTTATTGTAACCAAATAGCACAGTAAAATTACCACTATGGAAATGCATAGATAAAAAACCAGTATTTTATTTAACAGAACCGCCTTACCCACTTTTTATAAGACTAATTGGTTAGATTAGCCAATTTGTTGTCATTTTACATAACATATTTTTATCAAAGTTAATTGATTGTTGTCTTTATGAGCACCAACCTTTACCCCGGAATGTTATTGTTGCTTTGCTAATAATCACATTGAAGGATGGATTTGTAGAATTCAGGAAGAAGGGAAAGAGAGCTTTTAAGCTAAATTACATCTGATATAAGTATTTTTCCCCTTTTTATATTCAATGAACGGCTCAGTGCCCCAACATCAAACAACATGAGATTCAATAACTAAGTTTATCCTGTGTTGGTATATCTAAATTATTTTTATTAACCCAGCAGCAAGACGAGACAATGAAACGGTATTATATCTGGACGTTATTGAACACCAGCCCACTCGAAGTAATACGTTCCACTGCTCAAGAATAATCATTTGAGTAGAAGTGATTAATTAGGTCCAATGAATAGCACAACCCAAATGAGTTATTAACCATTTGTTACTTTAAACATTACCGTTACAATTCCATGTTAAGACGGCAGTAAATTGCATTAATAATGCGCACTAAACTTTATGAACTACTTTTATAACCAGTCTCCTCTTAAAAAATGCAAATCAGATGTTGATCACAAATATATCAATACATTAAATCAATATAATTTGAAAAATTAAAATCAATAACAGCCATATACGTAACCCATTGAAATAACCGTCATATTTAAAGCAATCACATAAACAAGCATTTTTCGAAAGATATTTTGAAAATAGATCAATTGCAACCAGACGACAGGACACAGACACTCCAGTGTTATTAATCATGTGCCACAGAAACGGCCATAAATACGACGTGTGTAACTTATTTTACTCTCTGTCTTACAAAGGATTACCCATGAAGAAAGCAACACTAGTGCTTGGCGTTATTGGTGCCGACTGCCATGCAGTTGGCAATAAAGTTCTGGATCGCGTTTTTACTTCTCATGACTTCAGAGTCATAAACCTGGGCGTAATGGTCAGCCAGGATGAATATATTGATGCTGCCATTGAAACTGGCGCTGACGCGATAGTAGTTTCCTCTATCTATGGGCATGGGGATATCGACTGTCTGGGTATGCGTGAACGCTGCATCGAACGTGGGCTGGGCGACATTCTGCTCTATGTAGGCGGTAACCTGGTGGTGGGTAAACATGACTTCGCTAACGTGGAAATCAAATTCAAAGAGATGGGTTTTGACCGCGTCTTCGCCCCCAGCCATGACTTAGAAGATGTCTGCCAGCTGATAGCCAACGATATCAACCAGCGTCATGGTGTTGAAACACGTATTTTCGAAGAGGCCATCTGATGCAAATCGTCTCTGTCGATATTGGATCGACGTGGACCAAAGCTGCCCTCTTTACCCGGGAGGGGGACGCGTTAACGCTGGTTAACCACGTTCTGACCCCAACCACCACGCATCATCTGGCCGATGGTTTTTTCTCAAGCCTGAATCAGGTGTTAAACGTAGATAACGCCCTCCCCCTGTTAAAAAACGGCGAAGTCGCATTGAAGTACTCCTCTTCAGCCAAAGGTGGACTGGCGGTTGCCGCAATGGGATTAGTGCCTTCTATTACCCTGGAATCCGCGAAAGTAACCGCTCACTCTGCTGGCGCTAAAATTGCGCAGCATTACTCCTACAAGCTGAACCGCCGTGATATTCAGGCGCTGGAAGAGTCACCACCCGATATCCTCTTATTCACTGGCGGCACCGACGGCGGAGAAGAGAGTTACGGGCTAAATAACGCCCGTGTGCTGGCGGAATCAAAACTCGATTGCGCCATTATATATGCCGGAAACAGGGACATTCAGGACAATATACAGGACATCCTCGGGCATAAAGATCTGACCATCGTCGATAACGTCCTGCCTGACCTTGAAAATCCCTCCCCTTTCGCCGCGCGACAGGCCATCTGCGACATTTTCCTCAACCGCATTGTTAAAGGAAAAGGACTGGATGTCATTGTTGATGAAACGGGCGAAGAGCCAATGCCAACGCCGTGGACAGTTTTTGAACTGGTTAAGGCAATCAGTAATGTCGATAGCCGTTGGAAAGAGTTCATGCTGATCGACATGGGCGGCGCAACCACCGATATGTATTCTGCCTGTGCCAATAATCTCTCACCCGACACCGTTTTACACGGCGTACCGGAACCCTTCGTAAAACGGACCGTTGAAGGCGATCTGGGAATGCGCGTCTCAGCAATGGTGGTTGGTGAAAGCGCAAAAGACTTAGTTAATGTGATCTTTTCTCAGCACCCCACGCAGCAGGACGCTTTTTATCATTATCTCCGTCATTTGGTTGCACATCCCGACCATTTACCCACTAACGCAGAAGAAAAATATTTCGATACTGTGCTGGCCGGACTGTGCGTAGGTTACGCCACTGAACGCCATGCCGGCACCAAAAAAGAGGTCTGCACCTGCGTCGGCAATGTCGATTTACAGATGGGACGCGACCTGACCACCGTGCGCAAAGTCGTTGGTTCCGGTGGATGGCTGTCGCGCGCCAGCCAGTTTGATATTCATCGTTGGTTGAAATACCGCGAGTTAAACGACGACGGCAAACGCATTCTCTTACCGACCGAATTTGAATATTACCGCGATTCACGGGGGCTATTTCCACTGCTGGCAAACGTCGCCAGAGTCGATCCGCAGGCCGCCGCGCGTACCAGTATTCAATGCTTAACCCTATAACAATTAAGGTAGCAATCAATGGAACTTCGAAATAAGAAATTAACCCATGACGAATTCATGACCGAGCGGCAACAGGTACTGAAAACCTGGGAAACTGGCAAGGATGTTGAAAACTTCGAAGATGGCGTTAAATATCAACAAACTATTCCTGATCACAAACGCTTCTCCCTTGCCCTACTGAAAGCAGACCTAGAAGGTAAAACGCTTAGCCAACCGCGCGCAGGCGTGGCGTTGATGGACGAGCACATCGAACTACTGAAAACACTGCAAGATGAGTGCGATTTGCTACCGAGCACCATCGATGCCTATACCCGTCTGAATCGTTACGAAGAAGCCGCGGTAGGGATTAAAAAATCCATCGAAGCCGGAACCTCTAAACTGAACGGTTTACCGGTGGTTAACCACGGCGTCGCAGCATGCCGTCGTCTGACCGAAACCTTGCAAAAACCGCTACAGATCCGCCATGGCACACCAGATGCGCGGCTGCTGGCTGAAATCTCAATGGCCAGCGGCTTCACCAGCTATGAAGGCGGCGGCATTTCCTACAATATACCGTATGCCAAACGCGTAACGCTGGAAAAATCGATCCGCGACTGGCAGTACTGCGACCGTTTAATGGGGCTGTATGAAGAGCACGGAATTCGCATCAACCGTGAACCGTTTGGCCCGCTTACAGGTACCTTGATTCCACCGTTTATCTCGCACTCTATTGCGATAATCGAAGGCTTGCTGGCACTGGAACAGAGCGTGAAATCTATCACCGTCGGTTATGGTCAGGTCGGAAGCCTGACGCAAGATATTGCGGCGATCCAGTCTCTGCGGGAACTCGCTCACGAATACTTCCAGAATCATGGCTATGCAGAGTACGAATTAAGTACGGTGTTCCACCAGTGGATGGGCGGTTTTCCGGAAGACGAGTCAAAAGCGTTCGCGATTATCTCCTGGGGCGCGGCGGTTGCTGGAATGTCGGGCGCGACCAAAGTAATCACCAAGAGTCCGCATGAAGCCTGGGGCATCCCTACCGCTGCCGCCAACGTGCAGGGACTGAAAGCCTCCCGCCAAATGCTCAATATGGTTAGCGATCAGAAATTCCCACCGTGTCCTGCGGTGGAACTGGAAGTTGAGCTGATTAAGAGTGAAGTTCGCGCCGTGCTGAATAAAGTGTTCGAACTGGGGAATGGGGATATCGCGCGCGGTACGGTGCTGGCATTTGAAGCGGGTGTACTGGATGTGCCGTTTGCGCCAGCCGCCTGCAACGCGGGCAAAATTCTTCCGGTTCGCGACAACACTGGCGCGATACGCGTGCTGGAAGCCGGCGCCGTTCCGTTGCCAAAAGACATTCTCGACCTTCACCACGATTACATTGCTGAACGCGCACGCTTTGAAGGACGCCAACCGACATTCCAGATGGTTGTTGATGACATCAATGCTGTATCCCACAGTAAATTAATAGGAAGACCATAATGAAAATAAAACAGGCCCTGTTCACCGCTGGCTACTCCTCATTCTATTTCGATGACCAGCAGGCGATAAAAAACGGAGCGGGCCACGACGGATTTTTTTATACCGGGGAGCCGGTTACGTCTGGTTTTAGCGCAGTACGTCAGGCTGGGGAGTGCGTTTCAGTTCAGTTGATTCTGGAAAATGGCGCGGTCGCGGTTGGTGACTGTGCTGCGGTACAGTACTCCGGGGCAGGCGGTCGCGATCCGCTGTTCCTCGCCGAGCATTTTATTCCGTTCCTTAATGACCATATCAAACCGTTACTGGAAGGCCGCGATGTGGATGCGTTTGTGCCGAACGCCCGTTTTTTCGACAAGCTGCGTATTGACGGCAACTTGCTGCATACCGCCGTGCGCTATGGATTATCGCAGGCGCTGCTTGACGCTACCGCGCTGGCAACGGGCCGTCTGAAAACTGAAGTAGTTTGCGATGAATGGCAGTTACCGCGCGTGGCGAAATCCATTCCTTTATTTGGTCAGAGCGGCGACGATCGGTATATCGCCGTCGATAAGATGATCCTTAAAGGGATCGACGTACTGCCCCATGCGCTGATTAATAACGTCGAAGAGAAGCTGGGCTTTAAGGGCGAAAAACTGCGCGAATATATCCGCTGGCTGTCAGATCGCATTCTGAGCAAACGTACCAGCGCTCGCTACCACCCTACGCTGCACATCGATGTATACGGCACCATCGGTCTGATCTTCGACATGGATCCCGTTCGCTGCGCGCAATACATCGCCAGCCTGGAAGAAGAAACACAAGGTCTGCCGCTGTACATTGAAGGTCCGGTCGATGCCGGTAACAAACCTGACCAAATTCGCCTGTTGACTGCCATCACCAAAGAGCTGACGCGCCTCGGTTCCGGCGTGAAAATTGTCGCCGACGAATGGTGTAACACCTACCAGGATATCGTTGATTTCACTGATGCAGCCAGTTGCCACATGGTGCAAATCAAAACGCCTGATCTGGGCAGTATTCACAACATCGTCGATGCGGTTCTGTACTGCAACGGCCACGGAATGGAAGCCTATCAGGGTGGCACCTGTAACGAAACCGATGTCAGCGCCCGAACTTGTGTCCACGTAGCTCTTGCCGCGCGTCCCATGCGGATGCTGGTAAAACCGGGGATGGGGTTTGACGAAGGCCTCGACATCGTGTTCAACGAAATGACTCGTACTATCGCGCTGATGCTGGCTAAGGATTAACAGATGGCTCGTTCTTTTAAAGTCTTATCACCTACTGCGATCCTCGGTTACGGCTTCCCTGAAGAGAGCTTCCGCAAAGCAATGGCGGAATCTCCCGATCTGATCGCCGTTGATGCCGGTTCTTCCGATCCTGGCCCGCACTATCTGGGGGCGGGTAAGCCTTTTACCGACCGCGCGGGAGTTAAACGCGACCTGCGCTATATGATCACCGCTGGCGTGCAAAATAATATTCCAGTGGTGATCGGGACGGCAGGTGGTTCTGGCGCAGCCCCGCATTTGGAGTGGTGTCGTCAAATTATTCACGAGATTGCGCAAGAGGAAAAACTTTCGTTTTCGATGGCGCTGATCCCGGCGGACGTTGACAAAGCCATCGTTCACCAGGCACTGGATAACGGCAAAATCATGGCGCTGGATTTTGTCCCGCCGTTAACGCACGACGCGATTGACGAAAGTACCTATATCGTCGCGCAAATGGGCATCGAGCCCTTCCAGCGGGCGCTGAAAGAAGGCGCACAGGTGGTGCTGGGCGGCCGGGCTTATGATCCGGCCTGCTTTGCCGCGCTACCCATCATGCAAGGCTTTGACGAAGGGCTGGCGCTGCACTGTGGGAAAATTCTCGAATGTGCAGCAATTGCCGCGACGCCAGGCTCCGGCTCTGACTGTGCGATGGGCATCATCGACGATAATGGCTTCACGCTGAAGACGTTCAATCCGCAGCGTAAATTCACCGAAACATCCGCAGCCGCGCATACGCTGTATGAGAAATCGGACCCGTACTTCCTGCCGGGACCAGGTGGTGTTCTGAATCTGAAAGGCTGCACCTTCAAAGCCGTGAACGACGGTGAAGTTTATGTCAGCGGTTCTAAGCATGAAGAAACGCCATATGCCCTGAAACTGGAAGGTGCGCGGCAGGTGGGCTTCCGCTGCCTGACCATCGCAGGCACTCGCGACCCAATAATGATCGCCGGGATCGACAAAATCATTGAAGATGTCAAAGCCAGCGTAACGCGCAACCTGTCGCTGACCGATGACAGCATTCGAATGACATTCCACCTGTACGGTAAAAATGGTGTCATGGGCGACCACGAGCCCATGGAAACTGCCGGACATGAACTGGGGATCGTCCTGGATGTGGTCGCGCCGACGCAAGAAATCGCCAACAGTGTTTGTTCACTGGTGCGCTCCACTATGCTGCACTACGGTTATGAAAATCGCATCGCCACTGCGGGCAACCTGGCGTTCCCGTTCTCCCCTTCTGATATCCAGAGCGGACCCGTATACGAGTTTTCTATCTATCACCTGATTGAAGCCAACGACGCACTGCGGTTTGATTTCCATATTGAACAGGTGACGCCAGAAGGAGTTCAGGCATGAAACAGTCAATTGTCTCACTGGCGCAAGTCATTCGTTCAAAAAATGCCGGACCCTACGAACTGGTTTTAGATATTTTATTTAAAACGAAAGAAAACTATGAGCGAGTTAAATCATCAGGGCAATTAACTCCAGAGCTGATTGCGCGCTTATATCATGTTGAACCTGACTTTATTCATCGTATTGTCTGGTTTGATCCTTCTAATGCAGTAAAAATCGTCATGCCACGAGATATTATCTCTGGGAATGTAGGCGATAATGATGTTTATGGTGCGCAGCAGCACGCACCTTTATTAAGCATTCATTTTGATATTTAATACTGTTTAGATTATCAACCCCATAAATGTACCTGCACAGATTCCTTTATGTCAGGTGCATTTATCTAAACATATCAATAAAATAGATTACAAAGCACGCCAGCATTTTCACAGCTGGAATAACTGGTGGCCTACGTTCCCCTAAAAACCATACAACCATCACTCGTAATTAAACAAAAAATACTTAAGTCAATACCGAATCTCTGCTGGAAAAACGACCTGCCTTATCATTCGGTAAAAAATAACCACAATGTGAGAACACATCATGTCCAAACCATTTATCTGGCAAGAACCGTTTTTACAATATAAAGACGCAACGGAATATAAATTAATCAGCGATCAATATATTACAGTAACGGAAATAGACGGCGAAGAAGTGATAAAAGTCGCTCCGGAAGCATTAACGTTGCTTGCCCGGGAGGCATTTTATGAAGCCTCTTTTTTCTTACGTCCCGTTCACCTGCAACAAGTCGCCAGCATTCTGAACGATCCGCAGGCCAGCAGTAATGACAGATATGTGGCCTTGCAGCTACTGCGCAATGCCGAAGTCTCAGCAAAAGGGATATTACCCAACTGCCAGGACACCGGCACCGCCACCATTGTCGCCAGTAAAGGGCAACACATCTGGACCGGGGGCAATGACGCCGAAGCCTTAAGCAAAGGTATTTACACCACTTTCCAGGAAAATAATCTGCGCTTTTCACAAAATGCGCCACTGGATATGTATACCGAAGTCAATACACAAACCAATCTTCCGGCGCAGATTGATATCAGCGCCGTCCCCGGCGACGAGTACCATTTTCTGTGTGTCAATAAAGGGGGTGGCTCCGCCAATAAAGCTGCGCTTTACCAGGAAACTAAATCTCTCCTGCAACCAGAAAAACTGACTGCGTTTTTAATCGAAAAAATGAAATCGCTGGGAACTGCCGCCTGTCCGCCCTACCACATCGCCTTTGTCGTCGGGGGACTTTCTGCCGATCAGGCGTTAAAAGTCGCCAAACTAGCGTCGACAAAATACTACGATAATCTGCCCACCAGCGGAAACGAGCAGGGACAAGCCTTCCGCGATGTTGAGCTGGAAAAAACCTTGCTCGACGCCAGCCAACAATTTGGCATTGGTGCTCAGTTTGGTGGCAAATATTTCGCTCATGATATTCGTGTTATTCGTCTACCGCGCCACGGCGGCTCCTGCCCAATCGCTATGGCACTCTCCTGTTCCGCCGATCGTAATATTAAAGCCAAAATTAACAAGCACGGCATCTGGCTGGAAAAACTCGAACATAATCCGGGGCAATATATTCCAGCCTCAATGCGGGAAGACAATCACACACATAACGTACAGATTGATCTAAATCGTCCATTGCGTGAGGTAATGCAGGATCTCGCCACCTTACCGATCGGCACCCGTGTGTCGTTAAGCGGCCCCATCGTAGTGGCGCGTGATATCGCCCACGCCAAAATAAAAGAACGACTGGATAACGGCGAACCGATGCCGGATTACCTGAAAAATCATATCGTCTATTACGCTGGCCCCGCGAAAACACCGGAAAATATGGCCTGTGGTTCTCTTGGACCTACCACGGGCGGTCGAATGGACGGTTATGTCGACGCCTTCCAGGCGGCTGGCGGCAGTCTGGTAATGTTATCGAAAGGCAACCGCAGCCAGCAGGTTACTGATGCCTGTCACAAACATGGCGGCTTTAATCTGGGAAGTATCGGCGGTGCAGCGGCGTTACTGGCGCAAGAATATGTCAAAAGCCTGCATTGCCTGGAATATCCGGAGTTGGGCATGGAAGCAGTGTGGATGATGGAGGTTGAAAACTTGCCCGCGTTCATTCTGGTGGATGATAAAGGCAATAATTTCTTTAGTCAGTTTGAGCAGCAACACCGTTGCGCCAATTGCCCCGCCGAGCATTAAGGAAAGTGAATGGAAGCGCGGATTTCAACTGAACGGCATATTCAGCGCCAGCAGAAACTGAAAGCACAGGTCGACACACGCATCGCGGCGGCGACGGAGAAAAAAGGAATATTGATTGTTTTCACTGGTAACGGAAAAGGAAAATCCACCGCCGCTTTTGGTACCGTGACGCGCGCCGTAGGTCATGGCAAAACGGTTGGCGTTGCGCAGTTCATCAAGGGACAGTGGGACAACGGCGAGTATAACCTTCTCCATCCACTGGGCGTTGAATTTCATATTATGGGAACAGGTTTTACCTGGGAGACACAGAATCGGCAAGCGGATATCGACGCTGCGAAAGAGGTCTGGTCTGAATGCAAGCGAATGCTGGCTGATGAGCGTTACGATTTAGTGCTGCTCGATGAGCTGACCTACATGCTGGCTTACCATTATCTGGATACCGAAGAAGTGATCGCTTCGCTACAAAATCGCCCGGCGCAGCAAAATGTCATTGTCACCGGACGCGGTTGCCATAGTGAAATAGTAAAAATGGCGGATACGGTAAGCGAAATCCGCCCCGTCAAACATGCTTTTGATAACGGTATTCAGGCACAGCCTGGTATCGACTGGTAATGACTGCGCCTGGCATCTCACCAGGCGCAGATTTTACATCTCTTCCGGTACGACCGATTTTGCCAGCAACCACTCACGAAAGAGTTGCAAGTGCGGATAATCAGCCTTCTCTTCCCGCCACGTCATAATAAAGCGATTGCCGGTACGAATAGGCACATCACACGGGATCACCATGTCACCGCTATCTAAATCGTGTTGAATTGCAAACCGGGGCAACAGCGCCACACCGAGATTAGATCGCACGGCGGCAATCAGCATTGAAAGTAAATCAAAACGTGGCCCGTTATTCACCAACGGACTACTAACGCCAGACAATGCAAACCACTCTTCCCAGCCAGTAATACGGGTGCTTTGATGCAGCAGTGGTAGCTCACTTAATAGCTCTGCAACAGACAGTTTTTGGTCAGGAAGTGAAAGTAAACTGCCGCTGCATACCGGCAGGATCTCTTCCTCAAAGAGATATTCTACCTCCGACCAGGGCGCACAAAAATTTTCGCGCATAATGACGGCATCGTATTCCCGATTAAGGAAATCCCCGTTATTAGCTAATGAGTGAATATTGACAATAATATCGGGATACAATTTATTGAACTCACGTAAATTGGGGATCAACCAGTGCGTGCTGAAAGTAGGATTGACAGCAAGCTCAATAACCTGAACTGTAGGCTGCCAGGTCATGATAGTATTTGTGTCACGTTCAAGCTTATTCAATGTTTCTTTAACAATGCCCAGATAATGCTTTCCGGCATCATTAAGAAATATTCTTTTTTTAGAATGCGCAAATAATGATATATGTAAAAAATCTTCCAGTGCGCTAACTTGCCTGAATACTGCGCTTTGGGTTAACGCTAACTCCTCTGCCGCTCTGGTATAACTTTCATGGCGTGCGACCACCTCAAAAGTTACCAACAGTTCCGTTTTGGGTATTTTTCCTCTCATAATGCCGTCCCTTAAAAATAGTTTAAACTATCAAAAAACCATTACTTATTACTAAGTAATGGCAACCAAAGCAGCAATAGATATTTTATAAAAATCATGATCGATATTTATAACCCAGCAAGCCCGGCGTGACAATTGTCTCAATCAGATAATAATAATCCGAAAAGCAAAACGCCCTTCGGATTATTATGATTCAAGTTAAGTGAAGATTATTAAATTGATAGCAATCATCATATCTATGGATATTATGATAAACAATCAACAAAAATTTTATTTTTGATTTATAGCATATCCTTCTAAGAATTTTTGCGAAGCTGCAATATCTGGGGTAAAGACCCGATCCTGGTCGACAAACGGCACGACTTTTCTGTATTCGGTAAACATTGCTTTGGTGGATTTTCCTAATGCCAGTTGTGGAGCGGCCTGCAACCGTAAATCGAGAGCCTGTGCGGAATGCATCAGTTCAATGCCATAAATCACGTTCAGATTATCGACAACCTGTTTCAATCTTCTGGCCGCGTGGTCATTATTGGCGCCGGTATCTTCTATACCTCCGGCAACCGGTTGAATATCGAAAGAAACAGGATTGGCGAGATCGACGTTTTCTGCATGCAGCGCGACAAACGGAATATGCAGTGAACCGAAGCCGTGACCTTTATTACCGGGTGCCGACAGGAAGCGCGTTAAACCGGTAAAGTGCTCATCTTCCAGGTGCAGCGAGCGACGCATACTGTTATGCGAAACATGTACCAACGCCACGGTCAGACGTTGAGTAGCAAGCGCTACAGGTAACGATTCGAAGTTCGCCGTCGGGAAGATCCCGCCGCTGATTGCGCCATCTTTAACAAAATATTGCGCGACCTGGCTGGAGTCCTGATATGCCTTGTCAGCATTCAGCACCGTTGCCGGGTTGTCATCGGAACTGTTGATTTGTACGGTTATGACCTCTTCAGCATCATGCAAAGCGCGTACTGATTCAGCAATGGTATATACCGTAGTTCTGAACGATAACGGATCTTGCAATGCACGTTTGTCATCTTTATGCCATAAATATGAACCGTTTAACGCATCGCGAATCTCTTTTGCAGAGTCAGCCAACTGCGGGAAAGGACGCACGGCAATTGACTGCGGCAGTACCGGTGCGACGTTACCATTCAACGCTTCCAGACTCATAGCGAAAACCACCGGGCTGACATTCAACAACTGACGTGCCGAACGAACTGCTTCGATAGCGTAGGCTGTCCCGACGCTGTTGTTCGACAAAATCGCCAGCATATCTTTACCCTGCGGCACCAGTGGCTTAAGTCCCACTTTCGCCAGCGCGTCACCACCGCTCATTTGCACGCCATTTACTCGGGCTTTCCATTCCCCCATCATCACCAGACCAACGTGCGAAGCGAGCATAATATCCGCTGCGCCTATGCTTCCCCGCGCCGGAATTAACGGTGTAACGCCGCGATTAATAAATTCGGCATACAACTCGGCAATATAAGGCTGCGCGCCGGTTTGCCCATGCAGCATGGTATTTAAACGTAATACCATTGAAAGGCGTGCCAGATAGTCCGGTAACATCGGACCAACGCCCGCAGAATGGGCGCGCAGCGCGGCAGCATTAAATTTTTTCGACGCGTCAATCACCTCAGGCGTTAAATTTCCTTTGGCATCAAATATCGGTTGGTCTTTATTTAGCCCCACGCCTACGGTTAAACCATAAACGGGTGTTCCAGAATGTGCGGCGGTCATCACCAGATCATAACTTTTTTCCATTCTGTCCAGAGCTTTCGGCGCGATTTTGACGTCGTTATCACCTAACGCAATTGACCAGGCCTGGTCAATTGAAAGATGTTCGCCATCCAGAGTAATGGTTGATTTCGCCATCGCGATGGAGCAAACGCTCCAGAGCACAACGGTGAAAGTGACTCTTCGTATCAATCCTTTCATTGTGTTTCCTTATCATGATGAGTTTAACAACGGGTTACTGCGACAACGTTTTAATTTGTTCTATCTGTTTTCCCCCGCCGGACAATACTGGTCACCAGGCGAGCGGCAACTTTCGCCGTCAAATTATCGCGGTCCAGTTCCGGGTTAAGTTCAGCAATATCCGCAGCAATCAACTTCTCGCTATTGGCGATTAAATTCACAATGGCTTCAGTAATATTTAACGGCACGCCTAACGGTGATGGCGCAGAAACGCCGGGTGCCTGATAACCAGGTAAAACATCGAGACAAATCGTTAAATAAATGGCGTCACACGCCTGAATATCTGCCGAGAGCGCATTAACGACCTCATGCAAACCACGTTCAAATTGCAGAGATTCGTCCAGCCAATAACGCACACCGAGATAATCAGCGCGATCAAATAACGCCTGAGTATTGGCAAAACGACTTATTCCCAGCACGCGATAATTAAACGGTTTGCCATTCTGCGCGTTCCACTCTTGCATCTGACGAAACGGCGTACCTGAATTGGCTTTTTCCGCCATCCGTAAATCAAAATGCGCGTCAAGGTTCACAATCAGTAACCGCTGAATATCAGGACGCGACTGCATAATCCCCTGAAACGTTCCCCACGCCACTTCATGACCACCGCCCAGAACCACCGGTAAACTGCCGCGCGCAATGGCTGTAGATACGTTGGCCGCCAGACGATTTTGTGCGGACTCCAGCGCGTGGTCCTCGCTTTGTACATCGCCCATATCGAAAATAGCGCCTTCACAGAGCACCGGCATATTTCCCAACATGCTGCGCAACGCGCCCGGTCCGCCTGCTGCACCCGCTCGCCCACCATTACGTTGCACCCCGTCATCAACGGCAAAACCAATCAGCGTACAACCGCCGTGGCTTTGTTCACTAAACGGTTGCACATGCTGATGCCAGCGAGTGCTGATGCCGGTTTCCTGCGAGTCAACACGCCCACTCCACGGCAATAATGTTTGCTTCATTACCAACTCCTTTTTCCGCCGACAATAAGCCCCTGGCAAGGCTGATGCCCAAACCAGTAAGCCAGTTCACGTGGATGGTTAAGATCCCAGACCGCCATATCCGCCCGTAATCCCGGTGCAAGTTCACCCCGGTCAATAAGTCCAAGTGCCTTTGCCGCATTACACGTAACGCCCTGAACGGCTTCCAGCGGCGTCATGCGAAACAGCGTACAGGCCATATTGATCATCAATGGCAATGACATATTGGGAGACGTTCCGGGGTTATGGTCCGTGGAGATAGCAATCGGCACGCCCGCTGCCCGCAAAGCGGCAATCGGCGGCAGATGGGTTTCGCGCAGGAAGTAATAAGCACCGGGGAGCAGTACCGCCACCGTTCCAGCCATTTTCATGGCGGCGATCCCCGACTCGCTAAGGTATTCCAGATGATCGCAGGAGAGTGCAGAAAACGCCGCCGCCAGCGCCGCGCCTTGCTGGTCAGAAAGCTGTTCGGCATGCAGTTTTACAGGCAATCCATAGTGTTGCGCTTTACTGAAAACGCGCCGTACCTGGTCTGGGCTAAAGGCAATGTTTTCACAAAAAGCGTCAACCGCATCAATCAGCCCCTGTTCATGTAAGACGCCCATCCAGTCGCAAAGCGCCGTAATGTAATCATCACTGCGCCCGGCAAACTCTGGCGGCAAGCTGTGCGCCCCAAGAAACGTAGACTGAATACGTAATCCTGTAGATTCCTGTAAGCGGCGGATAACGCGCAAACAGCGCGCTTCATCTTCCAGCGTCAAGCCATAACCAGATTTTATTTCCAGCGTACTGACGCCTTCACGCAACCAGTTTTGTAGTCGCTGCGCCGCCAGTTCAAACAGTTGTGTTTCGCTGGCCGCCCGCGTGGCATTGACGGTAGATAAGATCCCGCCGCCCGCTCTGGCGATATCTTCATAAGCCACGCCTTGCAGCCGCATCTCAAACTCATTCGCCCGCTGGCCGCCATACACCAGATGCGTATGGCAATCCACCAGACCGGGGGTCAGCAACTTACCCTGCAGGTCGTGTTCCTCTGTAATGTCCGCCATCAGTTCGCGAGGGATCTGCGTGGTCTTGCCAAGCCAGACAATAGTGTCGCCACGGCTGATTAATGCACCATTTTCAATCACTCCCCAATCGTTAGCGGAAAGCGTCGCCAGCGTGGTATTTCGCCAGAGCGTTAATGCACTCATAAGGATTTTTCCCCTCGTAGATAATAAAGCCACCAGCCCGCCAGCTCACCGACGGAGACTTTTTTCCGTGGTACGAAACGCCAGGGCTTGCCATCAGTCGCAACCAGCCATAACAACATATTTGCCGCGACAAACACCCTTTTCTCGCCGCTTACCCACTCCCCTTCACACAGCGTGAACAGGCCCGCTTGCGCAAGTGACGGAGGAAGCCAGTCAACGGCACTTTGCACCCGCAACATCCCCGTATCGCCTTCCCGCGCCATGACATTGAGATCGCGAACTGCACCGCCCATCAGCTGGCAATCTGGCCTGGCTTCTCCGGGAAAAATTAAGGCGGGATCGTGACGTTGCAGGTTGATTATCGAATCGGCAAACGTCAGCCTCACCCCTTCCCCATCGAGAATGGCGAGGCCACGTACCACGCCAGGCCACGTCGAAAAAGGGCCGTCCTGGCTGACATTGGCCATACTGATGCGTAACAGCCAGTTTTCATCATCAGGCCAGGCATGCAGTTGTCGCGTAAAACCCCCGCCGTTGCGCCACGGTTGCAAGGGCTTATCCATTGCAGATATCAGCATTGGTTCCATATTACGACTCGGGATAAATAGTCTGGGCAGGAACGCTGGTAGTACGTTTTGCCCACGGGTAATAAATAACGGCAGTCATTAACAAGCCGATAATCCAGGAAATATCCGCCCCGCCCATCAGTACAGAAATGGGTCCCTGATACAGTTTTTGATTCAGGAAGGGGATCTGCACCAGCACACCAATTCCGTAGCAAACCAACGCGGTTTTGTTATATGCGCCATAGCGTCCCTCCGGGGTATAAAGTGCTGGAATATCGGTTTTACCTTGTGAGATGAAGTAGTAGTCGATGAGATTGATGGCGCTCCACGGCACAAATACCGTCAACAGCAGCAGAACGAAGTTTTTGAAATTATTCAAAAAGTCTGCGCTTGCCGCCAACGCGACGACCATCGACAACAGCACGAAGCCCACAACGTAGGCAGCACGAACACGCTGTGAAACCTGGCTGCGATTGTTAAAGGCGCTGACGGTCGCCAGAATCGACATAAAGCCGCCGTAGGCATTCAAACAGTTAACCGTCAGTTTGCCGCAAACAATTACCGTATAAATCAGAATGGCAAACGTTGGTCCGGCTAAATCGCCCATAAAACCAACCTGATCTTTCAGGAAGTTAGCACCGCAAGCAGCAACAAGAACGCCAAAAGTCATGGCACATTGCGCGCCAAGCGTGGTTCCCAGAAAGGTGGCAAAGAAGATTGATTTTGCTGGTGTATCAGAGGGTAAATAGCGGGAATAATCAGAGGCGTATGGTGCAAACGTTAATTGCCATCCGGCTGAGAGTGCAATCGTTAATAAGAACACCGATAAGCTAAATGGCTTTTGACCAAATGCCGCAGCCACGTCGTAGTGACCGCTAAGTTGAGTGGCAAGGTAAATAAACCCCAGAATACTTAATATCCCTGCAACACGGCCAACGACGTGAATAAGTTTATAACCGACCAATGCGATCATCGCGGTAAGCATGCCGAAAATAATAATTCCGGTCGATGCTGACTCAAAACCAAATATCCGGTTAATCGCCTGACCGGATAATACCGTTCCAGTTGCAGCAAACCCGAGATACATAATAATCACCATCAGTAACGGTAGCGCCGCTCCTTTGACGCCAAAGCGGATACGACTGGAGATCATCTGTGGTAATCCCAGCTTTGCCCCCTGCGACGAGTGCAATGCCATAACTGCGCCACCAATAATATTACCGATTAATAAACCAATTATTGCTGACATGGCTTCAGAGCCAAAAATAATCGCTAACGCGCCGTCCACCACGGCGGTAATTTGTAAGTTAGCACTTAGCCACAAAGTAAACTGGCTGGAGGGCGCGCCGTGGCGAGCGGACTCAGGAACGGCGTTAATCGTATTTGATTCTAATACTGGTTTTTTACTGCGGATAGGGCTGCTTGATTCCATGAAAAAGTCTCCTGCAAAATGAGAGGTCATTTTTTGAAACAGCAATAGAGGGTCGAGAGATATTTCTCTCGACGATGTAATGAATATTTTTGATAATTATTGTTATACAGGCGGATAACTTACCGCCTGTATTAGCGCAAATATTAAATAACAGCGTTAATATTTAGCGAATCATCGGCAATTTCAGACCATAATTTTTGGCACATTCAATTGCCGCTTCATAACCCGCATCCGCGTGACGCATAACCCCGGAAGCACAGTCATTCACCAGCACACGCGCCAGACGTTTTTCGGCTTCTTCGCTACCATCGGCAACAATAACCATCCCGGCGTGTTGTGAATATCCCATCCCGACGCCGCCGCCATGATGCAGAGACACCCACGTTGCTCCACCTGCGGTATTGAGCAGACCATTGAGCAACGGCCAGTCAGAAACCGCGTCACTGCCATCGAGCATGCTTTCAGTTTCGCGGTTCGGGCTGGCGACAGAACCGGTATCAAGATGATCGCGACCAATCACAATCGGTGCTTTTAGTTCACCGTTGCGCACCATTTCGTTGAATGCCAGCCCCGCCAGGTGACGCTCACCAAGCCCCAGCCAGCAAATACGTGATGGAAGCCCCTGGAAGGCGATACGCTCACGCGCCATATCCAGCCAGCGATGGGTCAGTACGTTATTGGGGAATAGTTCTTTAATTTTGGCATCGGTTTTATAGATATCTTCCGGGTCACCAGACAGCGCCACCCAACGGAATGGGCCTTTGCCTTCACAAAACATGGGACGAATGTAAGCAGGAACGAAGCCCGGGAAATCGAAGGCATTTTGCAGACCTTCGTTGAAAGCCACCTGGCGGATGTTGTTACCATAATCGACAACCGGGATCCCCATCGCCTGGAAGTCCAGCATCCCCTGAACATGCGCCACGCAACTCTGTGCCGCTTCTTTTTGCAGTCTGGCGTGCTGTTGTGGATCCTGCTGTGCAGCACGCCATTGTTCTACGCTCCAGCCCATTGGCAGGTAACCATAGACCAGATCGTGAGCGGAGGTCTGGTCGGTCACCAGATCCGGTTTGATCGCTCCCTGATGCGCACGTTTCACCAGCTCAGGAACAATTTCCGCCGCATTGCCCAGCAGCGCGATAGAAACGGCTTCTTTGCGTTCGGTGTGGTATTTAATCAGCGCCAGTGCATCATCAAGATCTTTCGCTTGTTTATCGACATAACGGGTACGCAGACGGAAGTCGATGCTACTTTGCTGGCACTCGATATTTAATGAACAAGCCCCCGCCAGAGTCGCCGCCAGCGGTTGTGCACCGCCCATACCACCGAGCCCCGCGGTCAGGATCCATTTTCCACTTAGCGAATTGTTGTAGTGCTGGCGACCTGCTTCGACAAAAGTTTCGAACGTCCCCTGCACAATGCCCTGACTACCAATGTAGATCCACGAGCCAGCGGTCATCTGGCCGTACATGAACAGACCTTTGCGATCCAGTTCATTGAAGTGATCCCAGTTGGCCCATTGCGGCACCAGGTTAGAGTTGGCAATCAGCACGCGTGGCGCGTCAGTATGAGTTTTAAACACGCCCACGGGTTTACCGGACTGTACCAACAGCGACTCATCAGGCTCGAGATTTTTTAGTGATTCGAGGATCTGGTCGAAACATTCCCAGTTACGCGCCGCGCGGCCAATGCCACCGTATACCACCAGATGCTGTGGATTTTCGGCTACGTCGGGATCAAGGTTGTTCTTCAACATCCGATAGGCAGCTTCGATCTGCCAGTTTTTACAATGCAGTTGAGTTCCTTGTGGCGCATGGATAACGCGGCTGGTGTCAATACGAGGGTCTGAAGGCTTACTCATGAATCTTCTCCTGTTACTGGATAAAATTAAATGCTGTCATCGCCCAGAAAAAAATGAGCGAAGGAATACAGAAACGGTTTATATAATCTCCGTTTATAATTTCGCATTATCAATTCATTTGGTGAATTTCATTTGTTCTGGAATATTCACCCTGAATGTAATTTCAAAAAAACTGCCAACGCTTTGTATGCGATTTCAATATGCTTAATTTAACTTTTGGAAAAAGTGATATTGTTGGCAAAATATTTTCTCATTTGAACATATGAATATGATGAGATTGCAAGATGTCTATAATTTAATTATCTGAGAAATGCGTTAATAACAACCAGACATTAGCATAACACCAGGTAACCCGACACCACGCAGTGCGCATAACTCGATGATATTTAAAATAAGATCTTCATTATTTGTCATAAAAACATGTTGTATTATCATCAATAATTCATTTATTTTACTCCCACTTTGATAATTAAAAAACGGCAAGCAATGGATAGTTACCGCCGTAAGAACAGGCGTAAAAATAACTCTTAAAATATATATTCTGGGAATTATCATTTTTCATATTTTACAATCCGGTGTCGATAATTCACCTCCTTTATAACAACAACCCTCTTTGGCACTCGGCATTTTTATCTTGTATTCATCGTCATTGCTGAATACACTACGCGCGTTTTCTTTCCTTTTTGCTGGCTGCTGACCGGAAAGACAAAATTACCCGCGCAATACAGGGGGTTGATTAACGTCTATATTTCAGGACAGCGTTATGCATCATCTTTCGAGGCTTGATAAAGCCTTTCTGCGCAAAGGGATCCAACTTTCCCGCGCCAACAATATTGTTTCATTATCTCGTCCATCAGGAGCCAGAGCCCACGTACTGCTGCCGGATGAACTGCCGCTAGAAGAAAAAGCAGTGACACAACTGCTTGATTTTGCAGAAGTGAAGCTACCAGATCATCCAGGTTATGTACGCCAGACGTGCGCGACGCCAGATTTTCACCCCGGCAATGGCGTCCCCGTTGGCGCAGTGGTGGCCTCAACGCCGGCACACGCGGGCGATCTGGCATTAATCCCCGGTTCAATGGGCGATTATTCGTGGCTTGCGGTAGGTTGCGGCAACCCGGAGTGGCTGTGGTCTTGCAGTCACGGAGCTGGACGCAGCCAGCGTCGGCAGGCCATGCGCTCGCGCGCGACTGAAGAGTCAACGTTGCCGTGGCAATGCGTCACATTGCGCGAAGAACGACGTCTTGAAGAAGCGCCAGCTGCTTATAAAGATATTGGTCCGGTTATCGAAGCCCAACAAGAAGCCGGATTAATTCAGCCAGCGGTCAGATTTCGACCGTGGTTAACGTTTAAGGGGTAACGCAATTAACAAAACCCAATCGGATATAGAAGTATCTGATTGGGCATTGGGCCATTGATTACAGCCAACAGTGCGGAAAACGAGGAATTAGGCATGGGAAAATGGCAAACAGGCCTGGCGGCGGTAGCGGTTGATTGGTCGCCAAAATGGTTGAAGGTGGGTCTGGTGCAATGGCATAAAAGCTTTGCTGGCGATAACGATCGTGAGTCGGTGGCATCAACCACTTTTCAGCCCTTCATCATTTATAAAATGTCTAAAGGCTGGTTTTTACGCTCAAGCGGGATCTGAACGTTGAATGTTAAAAACGAAGATTACTATATTCCGGCGGGCCTGGGGGTAAGGAGGCTAAAACCACATAGCCTCCTGTTTGCTAACCGCTACATTTTCGCTTTTACCCGTGCGATAGCCTCTTCATAAGAGGGCTTATTTTTTTCCGCATAAGCGAGTTGATAATGCTGCAATGCATCGGCATTCTGGCCCGACGTTTCATATATTTTGGCAATGTTATAGTAGGAGTTAGCACGCGTTGTCGCCGCATTTGCTCCACTGGCTAACGAGATCGCTTTACGATTTGCCCAAATCGCTTCCGCAATGTTGCCATTTTTCTGATAAGCCAGACCCAGGTTACTAAATGCCTGACCGTAATTGCCGTCTAATTCTGTTGCCTGTTGGAAGAGTTGAATGGCTTGCTCAAGTTGACCGGTTTTGTAAACAGCTTCGCCTTCACGATTATATTTTCTTGCCAGTTGAGTATCTCCACTGTTTTGCATCGCAGGTGAAGCCTGAGTTGAAGACTCCGTCGCAGGCATTATCACAGTGGCTAGATCCCTGACGCCTAATGTGGTGTCGTTAAAATTGGCGCTGGTAACAGAGTTGATATCTTCAAACTCGCCGTTTGGATTGAGTTTAAACACGGTCCAGATGTTCCCTCGTTCTCCAGCTGGGACACTATAGCTACGCACCAGGGAGCTCCCTACATAGACAAACACTTTTGCATTACTGCCAGAGAGATAATTACTGTTGGGCAACCCTTTATTGCTATAGTCCTGCACGGCATAGATGTAACTTTCGCCAAAATGCTTTTTGCTGATGGTGATAGTTTCTGGTCCATAGCTATCCGTATCATCAACATCCAGATTGGCATCAGTCCCCCCTTTACTATCAAAATAGATATGTCCGCCAGGGAAGATCAAATGCGAATCAAGATCAAAAGGCCTTTCCCCCCAGCTCAATACGACACGCATGCCATCCAGATTAGTCATTACCGGACTAATAGCATAAGTCATGCCCGCACACGGGCATTTGACCACCAGATTGGAATAACCCTCTTTTTTGACGATTAACAAAGCATCTTGCTCATCAGCAAATGTAGAACCCAGACTAACGCTGCCCGATGCATTTGTGGTTCCAGAAACGGATTGTGCGCCATTGCGTTGCAGCGTCACCGATGCCCCCTCAATGCGTTTATCTTTCACTGTCGCACTTAAAATATCGATGCTTACATCGGCGGCATAAGCGCCCACATTGATACCCATCAGGGCCAGAGCAACCGGCAGAACAATTTTCTTCATGTATAAATCCTTTTACAGAACGGAGAGGAGATATTTCGCCGGGCATTATTGCGCAGAGGATGGGGAAAAAAAGCAGTGGGCAAACTTTTCAGATTAGCGCCCGACACACAACAAAAAAGGCCATCATACGATGGCCAACCATGTCGAAACCGACAGCCCTTCGCCATTCCTGTAGAGGGAAGCGGCGAGGGCTATTTCTTATTACAGATATTTATTTCAGAACAGTTTTCAGAGCTTCACCGATATCCGCCAGGCTGCGAACGGTTTTCACGCCTGCGGCTTCCAGAGCAGCGAATTTCTCATCCGCAGTCCCTTTACCACCGGCAATGATCGCACCCGCGTGGCCCATACGTTTGCCTTTCGGCGCGGTCACACCAGCGATGTAACCCACAACTGGCTTGGTAACGTGCTCTTTGATGTACGCAGCTGCTTCTTCTTCAGCGCTACCGCCGATCTCACCGATCATCACGATCGCTTCGGTCTGCGGATCTTTTTCGAACATTTCGAGGATGTCGATAAAGTTAGAGCCAGGGATCGGGTCGCCGCCGATACCGACGCAGGTCGACTGACCGAAGCCGTAATCGGTGGTCTGTTTAACCGCTTCATAGGTCAGTGTACCGGAACGGGAAACGATACCCACTTTACCCGGCTTGTGAATGTGACCCGGCTGGATACCGATTTTGCATTCACCCGGAGTGATAACACCCGGGCAGTTCGGGCCGATCATACGAACGCCTGCTTCGTCCAGTTTCACTTTCACAGTCAGCATATCCAGCGTCGGGATGCCTTCAGTGATGGTGATAATCAGTTTGATGCCTGCATCAATAGCTT
This sequence comes from Escherichia sp. E2748, assembly GCF_005781125.1. Lineage (NCBI taxonomy): Bacteria > Pseudomonadati > Pseudomonadota > Gammaproteobacteria > Enterobacterales > Enterobacteriaceae > Escherichia > Escherichia sp. E2748. The sequence continues at coordinate 26,142 of NZ_VATP01000005.1, read as the reverse complement.
CCAGAATGGAGTCTTTGCAGAACGGAGCCGGTACGTAGATAACAGAAGCGGTAGCGCCAGTAGCAGCAACAGCTTCACGCACGGTGTTGAACACAGGCAGGCCAAGGTGGGTTGTGCCGCCTTTACCTGGAGTAACGCCGCCAACCATTTTGGTACCGTATGCAATGGCTTGTTCAGAGTGGAAAGTCCCCTGGCTACCAGTAAAGCCCTGGCAGATAACCTTGGTGTTTTTATCAATTAAAATGGACATTATTTCCCCTCCACTGCGGCAACAACCTGCTGAGCTGCATCCGTCAGACCTTTTGCTGCAATAATATTCAGGCCGCTGTCAGCCAGTTTCTTCGCGCCGAGTTCGGCGTTGTTACCTTCCAGACGTACCACGACCGGTACGTTAACACCCACTTCCGCTACCGCGCCGATGATACCGTCAGCGATCAGGTCGCAACGAACGATACCGCCGAAGATGTTAACCAGAACGGCTTTCACTTTGTCGTCAGAGAGGATGATTTTGAATGCTTCGGTTACACGTTCTTTGGTTGCGCCGCCGCCAACGTCCAGGAAGTTAGCTGGTTCGCCGCCGTGCAGTTTAACGATGTCCATGGTGCCCATCGCCAGACCTGCGCCGTTAACCATACAACCGATATTACCGTCTAGCGCAACGTAGTTCAGTTCCCACTGTGCAGCCTGTGCTTCACGCGGATCTTCCTGCGACTGGTCACGCATTTCGCGCAGATCAGGCTGGCGGAACAGTGCGTTGCCGTCAGCGCCCAGTTTGCCGTCGAGGCAAATCAGATCGCCCTGTTTAGTGATGACCAGCGGGTTGATTTCGATCAGTGCCAGATCGCGCTCCAGGAAAATGGTCGCCAAGCCCATGAAGATTTTGGTGAACTGCTGAACCAGTTTACCTTCCAGACCCAGTTTGAACGCCAGCTCGCGTCCCTGATATGGCATCGGGCCAGTCAGCGGATCAAGCGCAACTTTGTGGATCAGGTGCGGAGTTTCTTCCGCCACTTTTTCGATTTCCACGCCGCCTTCGGTGGAGGCCATAAAGACCACGCGACGGGAACTACGGTCTACAACAGCACCAAGATACAGCTCTTTAGCGATATCGGTCGCCGCTTCAACCAGAATCTGGTTAACCGGTTGGCCATTGGCATCTGTTTGATACGTTACCAGACGCTTGCCCAGCCAGTTTTCTGCAAAAGCACGGATGTCTTCTTTGCTGTTTACAACTTTCACACCGCCCGCTTTACCGCGGCCACCAGCGTGAACCTGACATTTCACTACCCACGGACCGGCACCGATTTTTGAAGCGGCTTCTTCTGCTTCGCGCGGAGTAGTACAGGCATAACCCACCGGTGCTGGTAAGCCATAGCGGGCAAACAGTTGTTTTGCCTGATATTCATGTAAGTTCATGTGTTCTGTCCATCCTTCAGTAATCGTTATCTTTTAAACCGTAGACCGAATATTTCGTATCGCTTCCGGGCATTGTCGGATGCGGCGCAAGCGCCTTATCCGACCTACCCAGGTGGTCCCGTAGGCCTGATAAGACGCGTTAAGCGTCGCATCAGGCTTCAAATGCCGGAGAAGGCGATAATGTCTTATCCGGTCTACAGTGCAGGTGAAACTTAAACTACTATACGTCCAGCAGCAGACGCGTCGGATCTTCCAGCAACTCTTTGATCGTTACCAGGAAGCCCACGGATTCGCGACCATCGATCAGACGGTGATCGTAGGACAGCGCCAGGTACATCATCGGCAGGATCTCAACCTGACCATTCACTGCCATCGGACGATCTTTGATAGCGTGCATACCCAGAATTGCGCTCTGCGGCGGGTTGATGATAGGCGTAGACATCAGGGAACCGAACACACCACCGTTGGTGATGGTGAAGTTACCACCAGTCAGATCTTCAACCGTCAGCTTGCCGTCACGGCCTTTAATGGCCAGTTCTTTGATTTTCTTCTCGATGTCTGCCATGCCGAGGGTATCGACATCACGCAGTACCGGCGTCACCAGGCCGCGCGGCGTAGAAACCGCCATGCTGACGTCGAAATAGTTGTGGTAAACCACATCATCGCCGTCGATAGACGCGTTCACTTCCGGATAACGTTTCAGGGCTTCAACCACCGCTTTCACGTAGAAGGACATAAAGCCCAGACGGATGCCGTGGCGTTTTTCAAACGCTTCACCGTACTGCTTACGCAGATCCATAATCGGCTTCATGTTGACTTCGTTGAACGTGGTCAGCATAGCGGTGGAGTTTTTCGCTTCCAGCAGACGCTCTGCCACACGCTTACGCAGGCGAGTCATCGGGACACGTTTTTCGCTACGTGCAGCCAGGGCCGGTTGCGCCGCCGGAGCAGCCGCTGCCGGAGCAGACTCTTTCGCTGGGGCTTTCGCCAGATGTTTTTCCACATCTTCACGGGTCAGACGACCACCCACACCGGTGCCTTTAATGGCGCTGGCGTCAAGATTGTGTTCAGCCAGCAGGCGACGGATCGCCGGGCTTAACGCATCGTTGTTTTGCTCTTCCAGAGACGCCTGTTGGCGTTGTGCCGGAGTGGACGCTTTCTCTTCAGATTTGGCGCTGGTTTCTTTACCAGCACTGTTGCCTTCACGCAGGCGACCAAGGATCTGACGAGACGTTACCGTTGTACCTTCATCTTCCAGAACCGCATCCAGAATGCCGTCTGCTGATGCCGGTACTTCCAGTACCACTTTGTCAGTTTCGATTTCTACCAGCACTTCATCACGTACGACTGCGTCGCCGGGTTTTTTATGCCAGGTTGCGACGGTGGCATCGGCTACGGATTCAGGCAGGTCAGGGACCAGAATATCTACGCTACTCATTGTGTATCCTTTATTTATTCGACGTTCAGCGCGTCATTAACCAGATCTTGTTGCTGTTTCTGGTGAACGGACATATACCCTACCGCCGGAGAGGCGGAGGCCGGGCGGCCTGCATAACGCAGAGAGGCCCCAAACGGAATCACTTCACGGAAATGATGCTGGCTGCAGTACCATGCGCCCTGGTTGAGCGGCTCTTCCTGGCACCAGACAAAATCCTTGACGTGAGCAAACTGCTGCAACACTTCCTGCATCGCTTTATGCGGGAACGGGTAGAGTTGCTCGATACGCACAATGGCGACATCGTGTTGATTGTTCTTACGACGTTGTTCCAGCAGGTCGTAATAAACCTTACCAGAACACATCACTACGCGCTTCACGCCCTTCGGATCAAGCTCGTCGATTTCACCGATGGCTGGCAGGAAGGTGCCGTTCGCCAGTTCTTCGAGGCTGGAAACCGCCAGCGGATGACGCAGCAGGGATTTCGGCGACATCACGACCAGCGGACGACGCATCCCGCGCAGCGCCTGACGACGCAGCATGTGGTAAACCTGTGCCGGGGTAGACGGTACGCACACCTGCATGTTTTGCTCAGCGCAAAGTTGCAGATAACGTTCCAGACGCGCGGAGGAGTGCTCCGGCCCCTGCCCTTCGTAACCGTGCGGCAGCAACATCACCAGACCACACATCCGCCCCCATTTCTGTTCGCCAGAGGAGATGAACTGGTCGATAACCACCTGTGCGCCGTTGGCGAAGTCACCGAACTGCGCTTCCCAGATGGTCAGAGTGCGTGGTTCTGCGGTGGCATAACCATATTCAAACGCCAGCACGGCTTCTTCAGACAGTACGGAGTCCCAGACACGAAACGCGCCCTGGCCGTTATGGATATGTTGCAGCGGCGTGTAAGTGGAACCGTTAGACTGGTTATGGATCACCGCGTGGCGGTGGAAGAAGGTACCGCGACCGGAGTCTTCACCAGACAGACGAACCGGAATGCCTTCATCAACCAGCGTGGCGTAAGCGAGGTTTTCCGCACCGCCCCAGTCGAACAGTTTCTCACCAGCTGCCATCGCCTGGCGATCGCCATAAATCTTGGCAACGCGAGACTGCATTTCAACCGCTTCCGGCACCGTACTGATGCGTTTAGCCAGTTCCTGCAGGCGCTTCATATCAACTTTGTTCGGGTACTCTTCGTCCCATTCGTGGTTGAGGTACGGCGACCAGGTGAAAGAGTGCATGTTCATCGGACGCCACTCTGCCACTACGCAATCGCCAGCATCCAGCGCATCGCGGTACAGGTTAACCATCTCGGTGGCATCTTCCAGCGTCGCCACTTTTTCCTGCTCCAGCTTGTCAGCGTAGATTTTGCGCGGCGTCGGATGTTTTTTGATTTTCTGATACATCAGCGGCTGGGTTGCGCTCGGCTCGTCGGCTTCGTTGTGGCCGTGACGGCGGTAGCACACCAGGTCGATGAAGACATCACGTTTAAAGGTGTTACGGAAATCGAGCGCCAGACGGGTCACAAAGGCAACGGCTTCCGGATCGTCCGCGTTAACGTGGAAAATCGGTGCCTGAACCATCTTACCGATATCAGTACAGTACGGCGTTGAACGGGCATCCAGCGGGTTAGAGGTGGTGAAGCCAACCTGGTTGTTGATAACGATACGTACTGTACCGCCAACTTCATAACCACGCGCTTTCGACATGTTCAGGGTTTCCTGAACTACGCCCTGTCCGGTCACTGCGGCGTCACCGTGGATGGTAATTGGCAGGACTTTGTTGCTGCTCGGCTCATCCAACCTGTCCAGACGGGCACGAACAGAACCGATAACGACCGGGCTTACAATCTCAAGGTGAGACGGGTTAAACGCCAGCGCCAGGTGCACCAGGCCGCCATCGGTCTGGAAGTCAGACGAGAAGCCCATGTGGTATTTCACGTCGCCTGTGCCAAGGTGTTCTTTATGTTTACCGGCAAACTCGTCGAACAAGTCTTGCGGTTTTTTACCCAGCACGTTCACCAGCACGTTCAGACGACCACGGTGCGCCATCCCGAGAACCACTTCGCGGGTGCCGCTGTTGCCAGCGTGGCGGATCATCTCTTTAAGCATCGGGATTAACGCGTCACCGCCTTCCAGCGAGAAGCGTTTTGCGCCAGGGAATTTTGCGCCGAGGTAACGTTCAAGACCTTCAGCGGCGGTCAGTTCACTTAAGAAGCGTTTTTTCTCTTCGCTATTGAAAGTCGCGCGACCAGACTCGATACGCTGTTGGATCCAGCGTTTTTCTTCGGTGCTGGTAATGTGCATATACTCGGCACCAATCGGGCCGCAGTAGGTTTGCTTGAGGGCTTCCAGCAGTTCGCCAAGTTTCATGGTTTCTTTGCCGCTGGCAAATGAACCGACGTTGAAGGTCTCCTGGAAGTCTGCTTCGGTCAGATCGTGGAAAGAAGGATCCAGATCGGCCACTTTATCTTGCTGCCACAGTCCCAGCGGATCGAGATTCGCATGCTGGTGACCACGGAAGCGGTATGCGTTAATGAGCTGCAGGACTTTAACCTGCTTCACATTGGTGTCAGGGTCGGAGATCGTTGAAGAGTAACGTGAAGCGTCTTTCGCCAGGCGGCGGAAATATTCACGCGTTTGAGAGTGGAATTGATCCGGTTTGACTCCCGTACCAGGTAACTGCTGGAACGTCGAACGCCAGTTAGCGTCAACCGAGTCAGGATCGGTTAAGAAGTCTTCATAGAGCTGTTCTATCCAGCTCTGGTTTGCGCCAGAGAGGTAAGAAGAGTCCAACCAGGCTTTCAAAGCGCTGTTCTGCATCGTGATCCCTTAAGCATCTTTTTTATGCTTACTTCGCCGTGGATACTACCACGCACATTTCACATCAGATGTGCGTGCCGGGGTTCACTTGTTGCGGACTTGTCGTGTTTTCTGCGTCCGCTAAGGAACCTTTAAAAACTGTCTTAGTGTCAGGGGCAGTTTTTAAAGATTTCCTGCTTTTCTTTGTTACGCCTGATGCGCTGCGCTTATCAGGTCTACGGGTAATGACTTGTAGGCCGGATAAGGCGTTCACGCCGCATCCGGCTCTGGTTGCCTGATGCGACGCTTGCGCGTCTTATCAGGCCTACGGTTTATGCATTACGCTGCAATAACATCGACTTGATATGGCCGATGGCGCGCGTCGGGTTCAGCCCTTTCGGACATACACTGACGCAGTTCATGATGCTGTGACAGCGGAATACACTGAATGCATCACTCAAACCGTCGAGGCGCTCGTCAGTCTCGGTATCACGGCTATCGATCAGGAAACGATATGCCGCTAACAAGCCTGCCGGGCCGATAAACTTATCGGGATTCCACCAGAAAGACGGACAAGAGGTTGAACAACATGCGCAGAGAATACATTCATACAGCCCGTCGAGTTTTTCGCGCTGCTCTGGCATCTGTAAATGCTCGCGAGCTGGCGGATTTTGCTCATTATTCAACAGGTAAGGTTTGATTTTCTCATATTGCGCATAGAATTGTCCCATGTCTACCACCAAATCGCGGACAACCGGTAAACCAGGTAACGGGCGAATTACAATTTTCTTACCCGGCTGGTTGAGTGCCGAAATTGGGGTAATACAGGCCAGACCATTCTTACCGTTCATGTTCAGACCGTCGGAACCACATACCCCTTCACGGCAGGAGCGGCGGAACGACAGGCTGGGATCTTTCTCTTTCAACTGGATAAGCGCATCCAGCAGCATCATGTCGCGACCTTCATCCGCTTCCAGGGTGTAATCCTGCATACGCGGAGCATCATCAACATCCGGGTTATAGCGATAAATTGAAAACTCGAGTCTCATTTTCCTGTCTCCGCATTAGTAAGTACGAATCTTCGGCGGGAATGCCGGGCGCAGTTTCGGTTCCATGTTGACGCTTCGGCGCGTCATGGATTCCGACTCTGGCAGATACAGGGAGTGGCACAGCCAGTTTTCATCATCGCGATCCGGGAAGTCGAAGCGGCTATGCGCGCCACGGCTTTCGGTACGGAAGTTGGCAGAAACAGCCGTTGCATACGCCGTTTCCATCAGGTTATCCAGTTCCAGGCACTCAACGCGCTGGGTGTTGAACTCGCTGGAAGTGTCATCCAGGCGGGCATTTTTCAAACGCTCGCGGATAACTTTCAACTGCTCAAGACCTTTCGCCATCGCATCACCTTCACGGAAGACCGAGAAGTTATGCTGCATACATTCTTGCAGCGCTTTACGAATCGCCACCGGATCTTCACCGTTACGGTTGTTATTCCAGCGGTTCAGGCGATTGAGAGAAGCTTCTACATCAGACTCGCTGGCATCGCGCAGTGCGCCCTGCTCGGCAATAGACTCTTGCAGATGCAGACCCGCCGCACGACCAAATACCACCAGGTCCAGCAGCGAGTTGCCGCCCAGACGGTTTGCGCCGTGTACGGATACGCAGGCAATTTCACCTACCGCGAACAGCCCTGGGATCACCACATCTTCGCCTTTCTCGTTCACGGTCAGCGCCTGACCGGTCACTTTAGTCGGAATACCGCCCATCATGTAGTGACAGGTTGGGATTACCGGAATCGGCTCTTTCACTGGATCAACGTGAGCGAAGGTGCGGGAGAGTTCAAGGATACCCGGCAGACGGGATTCAAGAACTTCTTTACCCAGGTGGTCGAGTTTCAGTTTTGCGTGTGGCCCCCACGGACCATCACAGCCGCGACCTTCACGAATTTCGATCATGATGGAACGCGCCACCACGTCACGGCCCGCCAGGTCTTTGGCGTTCGGCGCATAACGCTCCATAAAGCGTTCGCCATGTTTGTTCAGCAGATAACCGCCTTCACCACGGCAACCTTCGGTTACCAGTACGCCCGCACCTGCAATACCTGTCGGGTGGAACTGCCACATTTCCATATCCTGCACCGGTACGCCTGCACGGATAGCCATGCCGACACCGTCGCCAGTGTTAATGTGGGCGTTAGTGGTGGACTGATAAATACGCCCTGCCCCGCCAGTCGCCAGCACGGTAGCGCGAGCTTTAAAGTAAACCACTTCACCAGTTTCGATACACAGTGCGGTACAACCAACCACCGCGCCATCGGCGTTTTTCACCAGATCCAGCGCATACCATTCGGAGAAAATAGTGGTGTGGTTTTTCAGGTTCTGCTGATAAAGTGTGTGCAGCAATGCGTGACCAGTACGGTCGGCAGCCGCCGCAGTACGTGCCGCCTGCTCGCCGCCGAAGTTTTTCGACTGACCGCCAAACGGACGTTGATAGATACGACCATCATCAAGGCGCGAGAACGGTAGGCCCATATGTTCCAGTTCCAGAATCGCTTCCGGCCCGGTTTTACACATATATTCAATCGCGTCCTGGTCACCGATATAGTCCGACCCTTTTACGGTGTCGTACATATGCCATTCCCAGTTATCTTCATGGGTATTACCCAGCGCAACGGTAATGCCGCCCTGCGCAGACACGGTATGGGAACGGGTCGGGAAAACTTTAGAGAGCAGCGCACAGGTCTGGCCGCTCTGGGAAATTTGTAGCGCCGCGCGCATACCTGCGCCTCCGGCACCAATCACAACTGCATCAAATTCTCTGACTGGCAATTTCATCACACACCCCACACCACAACGAATCCATAAATCACGTAAACCACCAGTGCAACGACAATCACCAGTTGCAGAATCAGGCGCAAGGCCAGCGGTTTAACGTAGTCGGTCAACACCTGCCACATGCCGATCCAGGCATGGATCAAAATGGAAAACAGTGCCAGCAGAGTGAAGACTTTAGTGAACGCAGAGGCAAAGAAACCAATCCAGACGTCATATGTCAGTTCGCCACTGATAGCAAAAAAACCGACCATATAAATGATGTAAAGCGTCAGGACGATAGCAGTAGCGCGAACGAGGATGAAATCATGTACGCCATTGCGTCCTAATGCGGAGGCGTTGCTTACCATACGAGGACTCCTGCAAGAATTGAAAGCACGACAGTAATGACAAAGGAGATTTTGGCAGAGCGTTTACCCGCTTCGAATGTTTCTTCCAGATAGCCAAAATCCATCATCATGTGGCGAATACCTACGACGACGTGATATGCCAGAGCGGTAAGGATGCCCCACATGATAAATTTCACGAAGAAGCTGCCCATAATGGCGGAAGCTTGCTCGAAACCTTCAGGGGAAGAGAGGCTGGTACCCAGAAGCCACAGCAGGATGCCCACTGCAACAAACGTAATCACACCGGAAACGCGATGAAGAATGGACGCTATCGCCGTGATGGGGAACCGGATGGTCTGTAGGTCCAGATTAACAGGTCTTTGTTTTTTCACATTTCTTATCATGAATAACGCCCACATGCTGTTCTTATTATTCCCTGGGGACTACGGGTACAGAGGATAACTTTCTGTTACCTGGAGACGTCGGGATTTCCTTCCTCCGGTCTGCTTGCGGGTCAGACAGCGTCCTTTCTATAACTGCGCGTCATGCAAAACACTGCTTCCAGATGCGAAAACGACACGTTACAACGCTGGGTGGCTCGGGATTGCAGGGTGTTCCGGAGACCTGGCGGCAGTATAGGCTGTTCACAAAATCATTACAATTAACCTACATATAGTTTGTCTGGTTTTATCCGGAACAGTGATCTGGGTCACGATAACAACATTTATTTAATTTTTAACCATCACATTTGACAATCATTCAACAAAGTTGTTACAAACATTACCAGGAAAAGCATATAATGCGTAAAAGTTATGGGGTCACTATTTCACCGAAGATTAACTTATGTAACAGTGTAGAAGTATTGACCAATCCATTCGAGACAGTTATTAGTGATAGACAGGTTTAATAATTCGGATTGCTAAGTGCTTGATTCGCCGTTTATTCGTCATCAATGAATTCTTTACCTGCAAGCGCCCAGAGCTCTGTACCCAGGTTTCCTCTCTTCCACAGAGCGGCGAGCCAAATAACAAACGGGTAAAGCCAGGTTGATGTGCGAAGGCAAATTTAAGTTCCGGCAGTCTTATGCAATAAGGCGCTAAGGAGACCTTAAATGGCTGATACAAAAGCAAAACTCACCCTCAATGGGAACACAGCTGTTGAACTGGATGTGCTGAAAGGCACGCTAGGTCAAGATGTTATCGATATCCGTACGCTTGGTTCAAAAGGCGTATTCACCTTTGACCCTGGTTTCACTTCAACAGCATCCTGCGAATCTAAAATTACTTTTATTGATGGTGATGAAGGTATTTTGCTGCATCGTGGCTTCCCGATCGATCAGCTGGCAACCGATTCTAACTACCTGGAAGTTTGCTACATCCTGTTGAATGGTGAAAAACCAACCCAGGAACAGTATGACGAATTCAAAACGACGGTGACCCGTCATACCATGATCCACGAGCAGATTACCCGTCTGTTCCACGCTTTCCGTCGCGACTCGCATCCGATGGCGGTAATGTGCGGTATTACTGGTGCGCTGGCGGCGTTTTATCATGACTCTCTGGACGTCAATAACCCGCGCCATCGTGAAATCGCCGCGTTCCGCCTGTTGTCGAAAATGCCGACCATGGCAGCAATGTGCTACAAATATTCCATCGGGCAGCCGTTTGTTTACCCGCGTAATGACCTCTCCTACGCTGGAAACTTCCTGCACATGATGTTCTCCACGCCGTGCGAACCGTATGAAGTCAATCCGATTCTGGAACGCGCGATGGACCGTATTCTGATCCTGCACGCTGACCACGAACAAAACGCCTCTACTTCTACCGTACGTACCGCAGGTTCTTCGGGCGCAAACCCGTTTGCCTGTATCGCGGCAGGTATTGCTTCTCTGTGGGGACCAGCACACGGCGGCGCCAACGAGGCTGCACTGAAAATGCTGGAAGAAATCAGCTCGGTTAAACACATTCCGGAATTTGTTCGTCGTGCGAAAGACAAAAATGACTCTTTCCGTCTGATGGGCTTCGGTCACCGTGTGTACAAAAACTACGACCCGCGCGCGACTGTAATGCGTGAAACCTGCCATGAAGTGCTGAAAGAGCTGGGTACCAAAGATGACCTGCTGGAAGTGGCCATGGAGCTGGAAAACATCGCGCTGAACGACCCGTACTTTATCGAGAAGAAACTGTACCCGAACGTCGATTTCTACTCTGGTATCATCCTGAAAGCGATGGGCATTCCGTCTTCCATGTTCACCGTCATCTTCGCCATGGCCCGTACCGTTGGCTGGATCGCTCACTGGAGCGAAATGCATAGTGACGGCATGAAGATTGCCCGTCCGCGTCAGCTTTACACTGGTTACGAAAAACGCGACTTTAAAAGCGACATCAAGCGTTAACCATTGATTGCATGACAGTAAATCCTTCTAACCCGTCTTTTCTATGGCGGGTTATTTTTATTTGCCTAAACACAAAAAATTGTAAAGATAAAATCCATTATCGGACCAACATAGATATTGTAAAAAAATAACACTGCTCATTTTGTGATCAGCCTGATGATTTTTTATTACACCCTCCAGATAGCAACATTTTTAACCTCATGAAAATGAGGGGAATCTCTAATAAACCTGCATCCTTTTCATTAAGCAATTAATTCACCACATCAATTAATTGGCCTTGTGTTTAATACAGTTAACAATGTTTTTAAGTAAAACTAAAAACATTTGATATTCAAGTAAGTTATTCTGGTACCGCTATACTTTTTCTATTTCCTTAAAGGACTCCGTTATGTTTAAAGGACAAAAAACACTGGCGGCGCTGGCCGTATCTCTGTTAATTTCAGCCCCTGTTTATGCTGCAAATGAAGGCTCTGGTGAAATTCACTTTAAAGGTGAAGTTATTGAAGCGCCTTGTGAAATTAAGCAAGAAGACATTGATAAACAAGTAAATCTTGGTGAGGTGACCAAGACCCGCATCAACCAGGATCATCACAGTGCATTAACGCCTGTCGATATTCATTTAGTTAACTGTGACCTGCCAAATTCCGATAACGGTTCTGGTTCCGTAGTATCAAAAGTCTCAGTAACCTTTGACAGTTCGGCGAAAACCACGGGAGCCTCACCAATGCTCAGTAACACCAGCGCTGGTGAAGCCACTGGTGTTGGCGTGCGCTTAATGAACAAAGACCAGTCCAACATCACTCTGGGTTCAGAAAGTCCAGATATTGGGCTGGAACCAACAGCCACAGAACAAACACTAAACTTCTTCGCCTGGATGGAGCAGATTGATAACGGCACTCCCGTGACGGCGGGTGAAGTCACTGCCAACGCGACCTATGTGCTGGATTATAAATAATCACCGCGTCGTCATTGATTAATCTATACATATGACAGCGACGTATTACGGCGGCAAGTTAGCCGCCTTTCTTCAAATATTTATCAGGTATGGATGCCGTGAATATTTACCGAGTTTCTGTTTTATCCTGCCTGACAATGGCTATCCCCTCTGCATTGGCAGTGGAGTTTAACCTTAACGTCCTTGATAAATCGATGCGCGATAGCGTTGATATTTCTCTGCTCAATGAAAAAGGCGCTATCGTCCCCGGTGATTATTTTGTTAGCGTCGTTGTTAATAATATTCAAATCAGCAGTGGGCAATCTATTCACTGGCAAAAAGCCAACGACAAAACAATTCCTTGTATCAATGATTCCCTGTTGAGTAAATTTGGCCTTAAAGAAAAAATCCGCCAGACATTGCCGCAGGTTAATCAGTGTTTTGATTTTAGCGGCCTGCCGGAAATCGTCTTTACGTTTGATCAGACCAACCAACAACTTAATATCTCGATTCCACAAGCCTGGCTGGCATGGCATTCAGACAACTGGGCGCCGCCTGAAACATGGGATGCCGGAGTTTCGGGTGTCCTGCTGGACTACAACCTGTTTGCCAGTACTTATCGCCCGCAGGAAGGGAGCAGTAATACCAATCTGAATGCTTACGGTACAACGGGTATTAACGCCGGAGCATGGCGGTTGCGTAGCGATTACCAGCTCAACCAGTCCGATAATGGTGATGTACATGATCAATCCGGGGCCATTTCCCGAACCTATCTGTTTCGCCCGCTACCACAAATAGGCTCCAGATTAACGCTTGGCGAAACCGATCTCAGTTCCAATATTTTTGACGGTTTTTCGTATACCGGCGCCTCCCTGACCAGCGATGACCGAATGCTTCCCTGGGAATTACGCGGATATGCACCGCAAATTAGCGGCGTGGCGCAAACTAACGCTACCGTCACCATAAGCCATACCGGACGCGTCATTTATCAGAAAAAAGTCCCACCTGGCCCGTTTATCATTGATGACCTGAATCAGTCAGTTCAAGGCACACTGGATGTTAAAGTGACGGAGGAAGATGGCCGGGTTAATAATTTCCAGGTATCCGCAGCATCAACGCCTTTTCTGACCCGCCAGGGGCAGGTGCGTTATAAACTTGCAGCGGGTCGTCCGCGCCCTTCTTTGTCTCATCATACTGAAAACGAAACGTTTTTAAGTAATGAAGCTTCCTGGGGGGTGCTCTCCAATACTTCACTGTATGGCGGGTTGATTCTCGCCGGGGACGATTATCATTCTGGCGCGCTGGGTATAGGGCAAAATATGCTGTGGCTGGGGGCGCTCTCCTTCGACGTCACCTGGGCTAAAAGTCGTTTTGATAATCAACCGGACGAGAAAGGTTACAGTTATCGCTTCAACTACAGTAAACGGATAGATGCCACCGACAGTCTTCTTTCGATAGCGGCATATCGTTTCTCCGACCGCCATTTCCATAGCTACGCCAATTATATCGATCATAAATACAATGACGCTGATGCTCAGGATGAAAAAAGGACAATCAGCCTTTCCGCCGGGCAACCCATTACGCCGCTGAATCTCAACCTGTACATCAACGTGTTGCGTCAAACCTGGTGGAATGCGGAGTCCTCCACAACCGCCAATATTACCGCTGGCTTTAACGTTGATATCGGTGACTGGAAAGATATTTCCGTCTCAACCTCATTTAACACCACACATTACGAAGACAAAGCTCGTGATAACCAGATTTACCTGTCCATTTCATTGCCTATTGGTGACGGTGGCCGCATTGGTTATGACATGCAGGACAGTAAAAATAGTACCTCGCACCGCATGTCGTGGAACGATACCCTGGATGACCGTAACAGTTGGGGAATATCGACCGGCCTGCAATCTGACCGCCCTGACAATGGCGCACAGGTTAGCGGCAATTATCAGCATCTTAGTTCTGCGGGCGAGTGGGATCTGTCTGGCACGTATGCCGCTAATGATTACAGCTCTGCCAGTACCAGCTGGAGTGGCTCCTTTACTGCTACACGCTATGGCGCTGCGTTTCATCGCCGTAGCTCCACCAACGAACCTCGTCTTATGGTTAGTACAGACGGTGTAGCCGACATTCCGATTCAGGGTAATCTCGACTACACCAACCGTTTTGGCATTGCGGTCGTACCGTTTGTCTCCAGTTACCAACCCTCGACTGTCGCGGTCAATATGAACGACTTGCCCGACGGCGTCACGGTATCCGAAAACGTGGTCAAAGAAACCTGGACGGAAGGTGCGATCGGCTATAAAGCGCTGGCTTCACGTTCTGGAAAAGATGTCAACGTCATCATCCGCGACTCCAGCGGTCATTTCCCACCACTCGGCGCTGATATCCGGCAAGAAGGAAGCGGAATCAGCGTCGGAATGGTGGGGGAAGATGGCCACGCCTGGTTAAGTGGTGTGGGTGAAAGTCAGCGATTCACAATACTTTGGGGTGATAAACAGCGTTGTTTAATTCAGCTTCCTCAGCACCTGGAAGATATGAGTAAACGTCTGATTCTCCCCTGTCATTAATTAAGGAAAAGACAATGACAATTTTTAAAGGAATGCCCCTTATTCTGCTGATCGTGAGCTTATGCAGCCATGCTGCGTTACAGCCCGATCGCACTCGCATCGTGTTTAACGCCAAAGATAAAGCGACCAGCCTGCGGATAGAAAATCGCAGCGATAAACTTCCCTATCTCGCATACTCATGGATAGAAAATGACAAAGGGGATAAAAGCGATGATTTCCTCGTAGCCTTGCCGCCAATCCAACGTCTGGAAGCGAAAGCGACCTCGCAGGCGCGTATCGTCAAGCAATCTTCAACCAGCCAATTGCCGACCGATCGTGAGTCGCTGTTTTACTATAATCTGCGCGAGATCCCCCCCGCTCCGGAAAAAGCAACCGGTCATGCCATTCTTCAAGTTGCTATCCAGAGCCGTATAAAGTTGTTCTGGCGGCCCGCCGGATTACGCAAAAAATCGGGCGAGCATGTGGAATTACAGTTACAGGTCAGCCAGCAGAATAATCAACTTACCCTGAAAAACCCGACCCCTTATTACCTGACCATCGCCTATCTTGGCCGCGATAAAAAAGGCATTCTGCCCGGCTTTAAAAGTACGCTCATAGCGCCTTTTACTTCGGCAATCGCCAGTACGGGTAACTATAACGGCAACCAGTTTTATCTTGGTTATATGGATGACTATGGCGCGTTGCGTATGACGACGCTCAACTGTCAGGGGCCATGCAAAATGCAGCGCGTGGTGGAGGATAAACAATGAGTATAAGTAAAGGACTGTTACTCATTGCCTGTTTGTTATTTCTGCCCTTAAAAAACGCGTTGGCGCTGGACTGTTATTTTGGCGCCTCAGGCGGCTCGGTGGAAAAAGCAGAAACGATTATGCCATTCGCCGTCCCGGCTAACGCCAAAACGGGAGATAAAATCTGGGAATCCGATGATATTAAAATCCCCGTCTATTGTGATAACAATACTAACGGTGATTTCGAAAGTGAGCACGTTTATGCATGGGTAAACCCCTACCCCGGTATGCAGGATCGCTACTATCAACTCGGTGTAACCTATAACGGCGCTGATTATGACGCCAGCCTCGGAAAAAGCCGTATCGATACTAACCAATGCATCGACAGTAAAAAAATTGACATGTATACGCCAGAGCAAATAATCGCAATGGGATGGCAAAATAAAATTTGTTCTGGTGATCCTGCAAATATCCGTAAATCGCGAACATTTATGGCACGTATGCGACTGTACGTCAAACTACGCGAAATGCCGCCGCACGATTACCAAAGCACCCTTAGCGATTACACTATCGTACAATTTGATGGCGCTGGCGGCGTCAACGAAGATCCCTCGGCCAAAAACCTGAAATATCACATCTATGGGCTGGAAAATATTCGCGTTCTTGACTGCGGTGTCGACTTCGCCATTACCCCCGATAATCAGGTCATCGATTTTGGTAAATTTAACGTGCTGGATATTCGCCGTCACAATATGACAAAAACGTTCTCCATCAAAACGACCAAAACCCAAAATGGTGAATGCACCGATGGCTTCAAAGTCAGTTCTTCGTTTTATACCGAAGAAACATTGGTGGAAGGCGATCAGGCGCTGCTCGTGGGGAATGGATTGCGGCTACGTGTGCTGGATGAAAATTCTTCACCCTATACATTCAATAAATATTCTGAATACGCCGACTTTACCAGCGACATGCTGGTCTATGAAAAAGCCTATACGGCAGAACTGTCATCTATAAGCGGCACCCCCATTGAGCCCGGCCCCTTTGATACCGTGGTGCTGTTCAAAATTAACTACAACTAAATTCTATTCACGCGGATAGAACGTTGTGTGTATCACTGTCGTTATATTGTTATCAACGTTCTGGCCTTCTGGTCAGAACGTTTTCTAACCAGCATATACTCTAAATTATTTTAAAAAACACCCCATCGGTTAACCATAGAAAGAAAATAGTGCAAAAGCCTATGGGTAAAATACCCCCGAAAAAATCACGGGGGTCATACTCAATAAAAGGGTATTACATTTATTGTTTAAACCAGCAGCAAAGATATTATCGGAATATAGGTAATGACCAACAGAAGTAAAATCAGACTTATCAGTAGTGGCACCGCTTCTCGCATAAATTGTCCGACTGAAACCTGTACGGTATTACACACCAGCAGCATCACCGTTCCGACAGGCGGTGATAACGTTCCTAACGATAAGTTGAGGATCATGATGATGCCAAAATGCACCGGATCAATGCCAAAATGCGCCACCACAGGTTTGAGCAACGGCACTAATATCAGCAGGATGGCGCTGCCTTCAAGGAACATGCCAAGCACCAGCAGCAATAGATTAATAATCAATAAAAAGACGTATTTATTATCGGTCAGAGAGGTCACAAACTCCGCAACTGTTATACCGGCCCGCTCAAGGGAAAATATCCAGCCCAGCGCGGCACTCGCCATAATGATTAACATGACTGACGCCGTGGAACGCGCCGTCTCAGAGAGCGCAGTAAATACATGGCTGATTTTCAGTTCGCGATAAATGACAAAACCAATAAACATCACCAATAATACTGCTACGGCTCCGGCTTCCGTTGGCGTGAAGATATTTGCCCGAATGCCGCCGATAACCGCAACGATTAAAAACAGTGCTGGCCAGGCCTGCACCAGAGCCACCGACACTTCTTTCGGTTTTGGCCAGTGTTCACTGGAAGGCTTTAAATCGCGACGAATAGCCACCAGCCAGACGGTGACAATCAACATCGCGGCGCACAGCAGTCCCGGAAGGATCCCGGCCATAAACATGGAACCGATGGAGACATCCGCCACCAGTCCGTAAAGGATCAGTGCAATACCCGGTGGGATAATAGGCGTGATCAGCGAGCCGCTGGCAGTTATCGCAGCGGCAAAGCCACGGGAATAACCTTTCTGTTCCATTTCCGGCACCATCATGCGCGACAACATCGCAGCATCCGCCAGGTTAGAAGCACTGACGCCGCCCATCATGGTACTCACCAGAATGTTAGCCCCGCCCAGGCCACCGCGCATTCTACCAACCAACACGTTGGCAATTTGCAAAATACGCGCGGCAATACCGGTATAGCTCATTAGCGTACCTAATAAGATAAAAAACGGAATAGCTAACAGCGAAGGAGTTTGCGTCGTGGCAATCAAACGCTGAATTGCCACCATTAACGGTACGTTTGAATAGCAAAGGAAGTAGGTCAGAATGCCGCAAAACATCGCCAGCCATACCGGCATATTAATAAATAAACAGATGAACATCAGCGGAATGATCATCAGCCAGTTATCCAGCCAACTTCCCGCCAGTAATTCACTCAATGCAGTCATTATTCACCTTCCTTGTTGGGTGTTTTCTTGATCAGGTGTAAGGCGGTAAAACAGGCAATACCAATAGCGCCAACCGTGACGGCAATATCGATCCAGAACCAGGATATTTTTAATATTTGTGTTGTTTTAAATGCTGTCCCGGCAGCTAATTTCCATGCAGACCAGGCCATAACAACCAGCAAAATAATAGATATCAGAGAGACAAATAAGGTTAATACGCGTTGCCAGCGAGGTGTAAGTGCATCAGCTAAAAATGGAATCGATAAATGAGTATTATCTCTTTCAGCAACAACGGCACCGAACATCACCACCCAAACCATTAATAAACCGGAGATTTCTTCTGTCCATTGTAATGGCATATTAAATACGTAGCGCATGATTACCGCGCCAATGGTTATTATCACTAATAAAAAGAGCGTTAATACTGCGGCAACTTCAATTACTTTCCCTAAAAGACGCATACACACCTCTGCTCTTAACGGTCGGTGCCGAAACACCGACCTGTCCTTGTGCCATGAAGTTATTTCAGCTGTTGCTGAATAGTGTCATATAACCCCGGGGTCCATTCCGGGAATTGTTGGTACACTTTTAAGGCTTTTTCTTTGAAAGGAGCCACGTCAGGATAGATGATTTCCACGCCCTGCTCCTGCATGGTTTTCAACATTGCCGCGTCCTGCTCGGTGGTAATTTTCTGGCTATATAAACCAGCTTCATACGCTGTCTGGTGAATAATATCTAACTGCGCAGGTGTCAGGGTACTGAAAAACGCTTCTCCACCCAACCATAATGATGTGTTGGTCAGATAGTTCACCATTGACAGATATTTCGCCTGCTCATGCAGTTTTTGCCCATACAGAACAGAAACCGGGTTTTCCACACCATCGATCATTCCCTGAGTCAGCGCCGGATAAACGTCTCCCAGCGGCATCGGCGTTGGCGTTGCGCCCATTGCTTCAATGGCCTTAATCTGCATGACGTTATTCGGTACGCGAATCTTCATTCCTTTCAGGTCTTCCGGTGTACGAATTGGTTTTTTAGCAATGATCTGCCGGGTACCGTACAGATAGTTGCTCATGACAATATGCACACCTTTTTCCCGCAGCTTTTGTTCTTTCTGTTTAAACCAGTCGCTGGCATAAATCGCAAACAGTTTCTGCGGATCGTCGGTTAAATAAGGCCCAAATAATATTCCCAGGTCTGCATCATAGTCAGTTAAAAAACCAACATCACTGATGGTGATAATATTCATCCCCATCAACGCTTGCTCTGTAATATCTTGTTTAGAACCTAACTGTGAACTTGGGTAAAGCTCGAAAACAATATCTCCATTGCTTTTTTTCTTCACAAGATCTGCCCAGTACTTCACTACTGTATCCGCGGGTTCGCCAGGGTTACTTTCATAGGCGATTTTGATAGTTACCGGTGCGGCATTCAGCATCGGACTTAATATAGCGAAAAGAAATAAAAATGACGTCAGTAATTTCTTCATTATTATTACCTGTGAGAGCTTTATTGATTAACGGGGATCTGCCCGACAGACTGCGTTTTTGTTGTAATCAAATGCTTTATACGTTAAAACAAACTCCTGATGTTCCAGTCGTTCTGCGGCACAATGTTGACCGTTGGCGACATTTTCAATCACCTGCATAATATCGTCCGCAATGTCGTCGAGCGTTGCGCCTTCGCTAATAACTCGTCCGGCATTTACGTCCATATCGTCAGATAAATGCTCCCACGTCTGCGGGTTATTACACACTTTAATAATCGGTGCGATCACAGAACCAATAACCGAACCGCGCCCCGTGGTAAATAACACCATATGACAGCCAGAGGCGATAAGTTCCAGCGCTTCTGATGAGTCATTAATATTCGGATAACCAAAACGTGGCTCACCATCAGGCACAACGTCCATCAACCAAAGTCCGGGAAAAGGTGTTTGTTGTGTCGGTAAAATAACACCAGCAATATGCGCATCACCCGATTTGGTATATGCCCCGAGGGATTTTTCTTCCTGCGTGGTTAAGCCACCTTCGGCATTACCATTGGAAAAACTCCCCAGCCCCATCAAACTGTAATAACGCTCTGCTTTTGTCATTGCCGCTTCGATGGCATCACGTGCCTGCGGACTGCCCGCTCGCGACATCATATGTTGCTCACAACCAAGCAACTCACCGCTTTCTTCAAAAATGCAGGTAGCCCCTTTCTCCAGCAACTGGTCAAAGGCACGCCCTACTGCCGGATTGCCCGTGATACCACTGGTGCCATCGGAACCACCGCAGATAGTGCCAACCACCAGGTCGCTCCAGTTCAGAGTACAACGCGGTGTATCCGCAAGCTGTTCCAGCATTTCAGCGACCAACTGCTTACCCTGAGTAATGGTGTTGGTCGTACCTTTATTTTCCTGAATCACCAGCGTATGACACGGTCGCCCGCTTTCGCGAACTTCTTGCTCCAGCCGACGGCGATCGAAATTCTCGCATCCCAGCGAAATAATCAGTACGCCGCCAACGTTGCTATGCGTCGCCAAATTTTTCACCAGCCGATAGCCGTAATCGCTGGGATAACAACCTGAAAAACCAAAATACTGCACATCGTGACAAGGAAATCCCTCGGCAATCTTTTTAGCGACGTGGCTGGCACACTCCACCATAAAGATTACCTGCACAGTATTACGAATACCCGGTCGGCCATTTTGCCGTACATAACCTTCCATTATGCTTTTTCCTCTGGCTGATAGCCGGCATCATCATGATGAAAAATGGCGATGGCATTGCTGGCAAGATTATGGGAATGCACATGTTCACCCATGGCAATATCACGAGTGGCATGTCCGATAATGGCGCCATATTTCAGAATCGAATCACCATTGTTCAGCGCTTCGCAGGCCAGTTTGTGACCCAGGGTAACGGAACTACAGGCCACCATTTCCCCCTCATCCCACCAGACAATATCGCCACTGGCGATGTCATTCAGCGCGACTACACAGTTATCTTTGGCATGTAGCTTTAACGCACGTTTGCGCATAATTCCTCCGTACATCAGAAGCCGATCAATGCGCCGCCATCGACCACCAGCACCTGACCACTGACAAATGCCGCTGCGTCTGAAGCCAGGTAAACCGCTGCCCAACCGATATCTTCCGGCTTACCGAATTTTTTCATCGGTGTACGACCAAGGATTTTGTTACGGCGTTCGTCATCGCCTTCAATGGCCTTACGCAACATTGGTGTATCGATCCAACCAGGCGCAATGCCATTGACGCGAATCCCGTGTCCGGCAAGCTCCGTGGTCATACCGCGAATCATGCCGAGATAGGCTGACTTCGCAGCGCTGTAGCCAGTAACCAGAGGCTGCCCAAGAAATGAGGTCATAGAGGCGGTAAACAGAACACAACCTTGACCGCGTTGTTTCATATGCGGCACAAGGGCTTTGGTTAACGCAAATGCACCGACCACGTGAACGTCGAGCACTGACTCAAAATCACTGACACTCATCTCTTCAATCGGTTTTTTGCAGTGATTGCCTGCGTTATTGACCAGGATATCGATAGCCCCGTGTTCGCTAATAAGCGCATCAACTTTTTCCTGCGCGGCTGCGGTATCGCCGACATCCATTTGTATCCAACTGGCCTGCGACCCCAATGTTCCGGCAGTAGCTTTTGCCAGCTCGCTGTTCATGTCAGCAATAATGACCTTCGCCCCGCTGACTATCATGCATTTGGCCATTGCCAGCCCCAGTCCACTGGCCGCCCCTGTAATCAGCGCGGTTTTGTTATGTAAAGAAAAAGCATTCATGGTGTCGCTCCTTAAAGGTCAATGAGGATTTTGGTATACGCGCCGGGATCACTTGCCCAGTCGCTAAAAGCGTGATCAGCCTGTTCCAGCGGATAGTGAGCACTCACCAGATTGCTGACCGGATAACGCCCGGACTCCATCAATGCCAGCACGGCACGAAAATCCGCCACGGTGGCATTGCGCGAACCACGGATATCCAGTTCTTTCATCAGGAACTGCGCACTCTGATAACTCACTGGTTGTTTGGCGTAACCGACATAAACCACACGACCGCTAAACGCCACCAGCCCTGTAGCCTGTTCAATGGTTTGTTGATTACCCACCGCTTCAATCACCACTTCCGGGCCGCGACCGTCATTTAACAGCGCCAGTTCTGCCGCCACGTCACATTGCTGCGAATTAAGAAAACGTTGCGCGCCGCACTCCTGGGCAATGTTCTGCTTGCGATCATCAATATCGATAGCAATTACGCGCGCGCCCATCGCGGATGCCGCAGCGATAGCGCCAAGGCCAATTACCCCACAACCGATAACTGCGACCCATTCACCGACATTAATTTGCGCACGTCTGGCTGCATGTAGTCCCACCGCCAACGGTTCTACCAGCGCTAACTCATCAACACTTAAGGCATTACAGACAATGACTTTATGTGCAGGCATCGTCAGTTGTTGCGCCATCCCACCCTGACGCTGTACACCGAGAGTCTGGTTGTTCTTACAGGCGTTAGGACGACCGCTCAGACAGGAGCTGCACACGCCACACTCAGTGCAAGGCAGAACGACCACCCGGTCACCAGGCTTGATCGCCCCCGCCATATCGCCAGTTGCCAGCACCGTGCCGCCAATTTCATGCCCCGGAATACAGGGGTAATTAACCAGCGGATTCAGCCCCCGCCAGGTATTGAGGTCAGAGCCACACAGCCCAACACGCTCAACATTGATAAGCACTTCTCCTTTCCCGCAGACCGGTTCGGGGATATCAACAAATCGCGCCTGACTTCCCTGCTCAATGGTTAATGCCTTCATTCGTTGCTCTCCTTACATTACGCCGAAGGTTTCAAAGGCCTGTACCGTGCTCATGCCATCACTGATGGCTTTGCGCACTTCACTTTCAGTTGCCACTTTTTCCAACGCCTGGGTAATAACTTCTTTCTCAACGGTCTGAGGAATAATCAGTAATCCGTCACGATCGCCAAACACGATATCGCCCGGATTCACCCGCACACCGTGAAATTCGATGGGTACGCCGAAATCGATAACTTTGCCGCGCGGACCTTGATCCTGTGCATAAGTGCCATGACAAAAGGTGGGAAATTTAAGTTCAAGAATTTCAGCAGAGTCACGGGCGTAACCATCAAGTACCGCACCTGCTGCTTTCAGATGCATGGCACGGGTAGACATCAACCCGCCCCATAACGCATAGCGCAGAGAGCTGCCCGTAGTGATGTAAACATCATTCTCTTTGAGGGCATCCAGCGCTTCAAACATGATGCCAAACGGTTTTTCGCCGATCGCCGTCTTACCCGACGTCGATTTGGTTTCGTAAACGTCGGACTCCAGCACCGGCATTGCCCGGCCTGCCACCACCATATTCACCTCCAGCGGCTTGATTGCCGGAGAAACAAACTGGTGCATATAGCCCAGCGTGTCGAGAATATCGCCAACCACGGCGGTAAATAGCCGGGTTTTCATCAACGCAAAAAGTTCGTTATCACTCTTCCACATCATATTTACCTATAAGCCTGTTTAACAGGTTTACAGGGTAAGGAGAAAAAGCGCACAATACTGCGATGGGCGTCACGAAAAAATTGGGGATTTACTATTTCTTCGCCACGCTTTGACGCAATATGTCTTTGATTCGCACTGTATGGCGGGCGCACAGGCGCAGTAGTCTATTGATAATCAAGGGTTCTGGAGGAAAATATGAAGGATACAGTCCCGGTATTCTGGATTTTACCGACCAGGAAAAAGTACAACAGGAGTAAAAATGAGTGAGAGTGCGTTATTGACCAGCGTAACGTTATCGTCACAGGTCAAAAATCATATTCTTAATCTGATCGCCGAACAAAAATTGACACCGGGGATGCCAGTTCCCAGTGAAGTTCAGTTGATTCAGAAATTGGGCGTCAGTCGGGGTATTGTGCGTGAGGCCTATCGTTCACTTGCCGCCCTGGGGATTCTGGAAACGCACAGCGGTAAAGTGCCACGAATCAAAAAATTTGATGATGAAGTGCTGCGCGTGGTGTTTGGATTTGCCCTGGCGACCGAACAAGTGACAACAGAGCAAATTCTTCAAGTACGCCGCTGGCTGGAGTTGGGCGTTGTGGAAGCGGCTGCCCGTAATGGCGAAGAGGAAGATTTTGCTAACCTACGGGCTGAAATGGCAAAAATCCGCGAACAGTTCGATGATGTTGAAAGCTTTATCACCCATGATATCCGCTTCCATCAGTTACTCGCCGTTGCCTCAAAAAATCCGCTTTTTATGATGTTATTGCAGGCATTACATCAGCAGTTGCGGCAATCCATCCAGGAGGGGTTAAACGCCCAAAGCGATCAAAAAGAGTATGGCAATCACATCATCACACTACACCAGAAAATCTGCGACGCGGTGTGTGCCAGAGATGTCGAAACGGCGACTCAGGCCATGAAATCACACTTCGACAGCCCGGTCAGTGCACTGATCAATAATTCCTCGCCTTGACATCCTCCACGCCCTGAATGACGAGGATCCCTGCTACGTTCAGCCTGTCGCCTGAATCATTTCGGTGGGTTCCTGCTTCAACGGGCGGCCTGACTGCACCATCCCTCCACAGGCAAGAACGGCGCGCCCCGCCGCTAAAATGTTACGAGCGCCGTTTACATCTGCGTTCGCTGTATATCCACATACCTGGCATCTGAATTTACTTTGTGACAGGCGATTTTCTTTCGCTGTATGACCACAGCACGCGCAACGCTGGCTTGTGTACGCTGGCGAAACCGCAAGCACCTGACCGCCACGCCAGAGCTCTTTGTACTCAAGCTGGCGGCGCATTTCATACCAGCCCTGATCCAGTATCGAACGGTTTAAACCTGATTTTGCCCGGACATTGCGCCCCGGCTGGCCGACCGTACCCGCTGCTGACTTTGACATGTTGCTGACCTTCAAATCCTCAATGACTATCATTGCGTGGTTTTTGCTGATTGTCGTTGTGACTTTGTGAAGGTAGTCCCTGCGGATATTTACGATACGGGAATGCAGACACTGTATTTTGCGTTTCTGCTTCTGCCAGTTGTTGCTGAATTTGACCTTGCGGCTTAACTGTCGCTGAAGTCTCGCCAGCTTTTTCTGGTTTTTCTGAAAACTGTTTACAGGCTCAAAGACTGTGCCATCTGACAGCGTGGCAAGTTTAGCCACGCCAGCATCCAGTCCGACCATTGATACTGAAGGGTGAATCGGAGTGGATACTTCACTTTCTGTCTGAATACTGATGTACCACTTACCGCAGGACTGGCTGACTGTGACATTTTTTACAACCCCCATGACCTGACGACTGTTCCGGTAGCGCATCCAGCCAAGTTTCGGCAGAAAAATACGGCTGTTTTCCTGATCGAGCTTAACGCCCTGTGGGTAGCGGAATGCATCATTCTGTCCCCGCTTTTTGAATCGGGGAAAAGCCGCACGCTTCTGGAAGAAATTTTTGTAGGCTCGCTCAAGGTCTTTCAGTGACTGTTGCAATGGCTGTGCTGGAGCATCTTTAAGCCATTGTGTTTCAGTGGCATTTTTCCACTCAACCAACCAGGAAGCCATTTTCGCGTAAGGGATGTATTTATTACCGGCCTCATGATTCTCATTCTGAAGCGCCAGAGCACGATTGAAAACGAAACGACACGCGCCTGCGAAGCGCCTCATTTCACGCTACTGTTGACCACCGGGTCTTAACTGGAATTTAAATGCCTGTAGTCGTTTCACCGGTCAAATTATATTTTGGTCTATGAAAAAAGAAACCGATATCCGACGCGGAAGGCACTGTGTTTTTCCCATGCATGTTCACCTGGTCTTTGTCACCAAATACCGACGTCAGTTTTTTGACTATGACGCGACAGGAAAACTACGCACTTACTTTTCAAATGTATGTGCTGATTTTGAAGCTGAACTGGTTGAAATGGATGGCGAACAAGATCACGTCCATTTGTTAATTAACTATCCACCCAAGCTGGCGATATCCAGTCTGGTAAACAGCCTCAAAGGCGTATCGAGTAGATTACTGCGACGAGATCGACCAGATATTGCAGTCAGGTATTACCACAAAGGCGTTTTGT
>NZ_VATP01000004.1:0-84808 GCF_005781125.1 Escherichia sp. E2748 | reverse complement strand
CTTATCAGGCCTACGAGTTCAGTGCTGTGTGTCGGTCGGATAAGGCGTTCACACCGCATCCGACAATAACAACTTTGCCTGATGCAATTACTCTTCGCCGTTAAACCCGGCGCGATTCAACAGGAACTGTGCCAGCAACGCCACCGGGCGACCGGTTGCGCCTTTTGCTTTACCAGAACGCCAGGCGGTTCCCGCGATATCCAGGTGTGCCCAGTTGTACTTACGGGTAAAGCGCGACAGGAAGCAACCTGCGGTAATCGCCCCGCCAGGACGACCGCCAATGTTAGCCATATCGGCAAAATTGGACTCCAGCTGTTCCTGATACTCGTCACCCAGCGGTAAACGCCATGCGCGGTCACCGGATTGTTCAGATGCAGCAATCAGCTCATGGGCCAGCGGGTTATGGTTTGCCATCAGACCGGTAATGTGATGGCCCAGCGCGATAACGCAAGCACCGGTCAGCGTCGCCACGTCAATCACCGCTTCCGGCTCAAAACGCTCAACGTAAGTTAACACGTCGCACAGTACCAGGCGGCCTTCGGCGTCGGTATTCAGCACTTCTACGGTTTGACCGGACATGGTGGTTAACACATCGCCCGGACGATAGGCACGCCCGCCAGGCATGTTTTCGCAGCCTGCCAGCACGCCGATAACGTTAATCGGCAGTTGCAGTTCCGCGACCATACGCATCACGCCATAAACCGCCGCCGCACCGCACATGTCGTACTTCATCTCATCCATGCCTTCTGAAGGCTTGATGGAGATACCGCCGGAGTCGAAGGTTAAACCTTTACCCACCAGCACGATTGGGCGTGCATCTTCCGACGCGTTGCCTTTGTACTCAATCACCGACATCAGCGATTCGTTTTGCGAACCCTGACCGACCGCCAGATAGGAATGCATCCCCAGCTCTTTCATCTGCTGTTCGCCGATAACGCGGGTGATGACATTTTTGCTGTAGCTGTCAGCCAGCTGGCGCGCCTGAGAGGCGAGGTAAGCGGCGTTACAGATATTCGGCGGCATATTGCCGAGGTCTTTCGCCGCTTTAATCCCGGCGGCAATCGCCAGACCGTGCTGGATCGCGCGCTCCCCGCTGGTCAGTTCACGGCGGGTCGGCACGTTGAACACCATTTTACGCAGCGGACGACGCGGTTCGCTCTTGTTCGTTTTCAGCTGATCAAAACTGTAGAGCGTCTCTTTTGCCGTCTCGACAGCCTGACGCACTTTCCAGTAGTTGTTACGGCCTTTAACGTGCAGTTCAGTCAGGAAGCAGACCGCTTCCATCGAGCCAGTATCATTCAGCGTATTAATGGTTTTCTGAATCACCTGCTTGTACTGGCGCTCATCCAGCTCACGTTCTTTGCCGCAACCAATAAGGAGAATGCGCTCAGAAAGCACGTTCGGCACATGGTGCAGCAACAGCGTCTGCCCCGGTTTTCCTTCCAGTTCGCCTCGGCGCAGCAGGGCGCTGATGTACCCATCGCTGATTTTATCGAGCTGTTCTGCAATCGGAGAAAGGCGACGTGGTTCGAAGACGCCCACGACGATGCAGGCACTCCGCTGTTTCTCCGGGCTACCGCTTTTTACACTAAACTCCATGCACTACGCTCCTGAATCTTAAAGACAACGGCGGTGGCTACAGATAGAATTGCAAGCTTTCGTAACTCATGTCCGCTGTTGCGATGACTTCGTGTTAATCTTAACGTTATTACGGCATTGGCACGTCAGAACAAAATCTGAGAGGTGAATCCGTTGAGTATAATTATCTTAGCGACGATTTCGACGACTCAAGAGAATAAATGACGTTTAAGCCATGAAACAAGCTAAAATCCTGCAAAAGACGAGTTTTTACGGGCGTATTTAAAGTGATAATCATAAGATATCTGGTGCGGGAGACGCTCAAAAGCCAGCTGGCGATACTCTTCATCTTGCTTTTGATCTTCTTCTGTCAAAAGTTAGTGAGGATCCTCGGCGCAGCGGTTGACGGCGATATTCCGGCGAATCTGGTGCTCTCCCTGTTGGGGCTGGGCGTGCCGGAAATGGCGCAGCTTATCCTGCCATTAAGCCTGTTCCTCGGGCTGCTGATGACGCTGGGCAAACTGTATACCGAAAGTGAAATTACGGTAATGCATGCCTGCGGCCTGAGCAAAGCGGTTCTGGTGAAAGCGGCGATGGTTCTCGCGGTGTTCACGGCGATTGTCGCGGCGGTTAACGTGATGTGGGCGGGGCCGTGGTCATCGCGCCATCAGGATGAAGTGCTGGCAGAAGCGAAAGCTAACCCAGGCATGGCGGCGCTGGCGCAAGGGCAATTCCAGCAAGCGACTAATGGCAGCTCAGTGCTGTTCATCGAAAGCGTTGACGGCAGCGATTTCAAAGATGTGTTCCTCGCGCAAATTCGACCAAAAGGTAACGCGCGTCCTTCTGTGGTGGTGGCCGATTCCGGACATTTAACGCAACTGCGCGACGGATCCCAGGTCGTCAGCCTCAACCAGGGAACGCGCTTCGAAGGCACTGCACTGTTACGTGATTTCCGCATTACGGACTTCCAGGATTATCAGGCGATCATTGGTCACCAGGCGGTGGCGCTCGACCCGAACGATACCGACCAGATGGACATGCGCACATTGTGGAACACCGACACCGATCGTGCCCGCGCAGAACTGAACTGGCGTATCACGCTGGTATTCACCGTGTTTATGATGGCGCTTATGGTCGTACCTCTGAGTGTGGTTAACCCGCGTCAGGGACGTGTCCTGTCGATGCTGCCAGCCATGCTGCTATATCTGCTTTTCTTCCTGATCCAGACCTCCCTTAAATCTAACGGCGGTAAAGGTAAGCTGGACCCGACGCTGTGGATGTGGACCGTTAACCTGATTTATCTGGCTTTGGCGATTGTTCTCAACCTTTGGGACACAGTGCCGGTCCGCCGCCTGCGCGCCAGTTTTTCGCGTAAAGGAGCGGTGTGATGCAACCTTTTGGTGTTCTTGACCGCTATATCGGTAAAACCATTTTCACCACCATCATGATGACGCTGTTCATGCTGGTGTCGCTTTCCGGCATTATCAAGTTTGTCGATCAGCTGAAAAAAGCCGGGCAGGGGAGTTACGACGCGGTAGGCGCGGGAATGTATACCCTGTTGAGCGTGCCGAAAGATGTGCAAATCTTCTTCCCGATGGCGGCCCTGCTGGGCGCGTTGCTCGGGCTGGGGATGCTGGCGCAGCGCAGCGAACTGGTGGTGATGCAGGCTTCTGGTTTTACCCGCATGCAAGTCGCGTTGTCAGTAATGAAAACCGCCATTCCACTGGTTTTGCTGACGATGGCGATTGGCGAATGGGTCGCGCCGCAGGGCGAACAGATGGCGCGTAATTACCGCGCGCAGGCGATGTACGGTGGTTCGTTGCTCTCTACTCAGCAAGGTTTATGGGCCAAAGATGGTGACAACTTTGTCTATATTGAGCGAGTAAAAGGTGACGAAGAGTTAGGTGGTATCAGTATTTATGCCTTTAACGAGAATCGTCGTCTGCAATCCGTTCGCTATGCCGCTTCCGCGAAGTTTGACCCTGAACATAAAGTCTGGCGTCTGTCGCAGGTTGATGAGTCTGACCTGACCAATCCAAAACAGATAACCGGTTCGCAGACGGTGAGCGGTACCTGGAAAACCAACCTCACGCCGGACAAACTGGGCGTGGTGGCGCTGGATCCGGATGCGCTCTCCATCAGTGGTTTGCACAACTACGTGAAGTATCTGAAGTCGAGCGGTCAGGACGCCGGGCGCTACCAGCTTAATATGTGGAGCAAAATCTTCCAGCCGCTATCCGTGGCGGTAATGATGCTGATGGCGCTGTCATTTATCTTCGGCCCGCTGCGCAGCGTGCCGATGGGCGTGCGCGTGGTCACTGGTATTAGCTTCGGTTTTGTGTTCTACGTACTGGACCAGATCTTCGGCCCGCTGACGTTGGTTTACGGCATTCCGCCGATTATCGGCGCACTGTTGCCAAGCGCCAGCTTCTTCTTAATCAGCCTGTGGCTGTTAATGAGAAAATCGTAACCTGATGAACGAATAAAGGGAGCTAAAGCTCCCTTTATTATTGTTAGCAAAGTGGCGTAGGCCTGATAAGCGTAGTGCATCAGGCAAAGGCAAGCTGGTGTGAGAGAACACAAACAGCGCCTGACTTACCTTTTTCTCCCCCCAAGCAAACTCCCCAGCACACCGCGTACAATCTGATTCGTCACCTGGCGGGCGGCGCTTTTCGCCATTGTTTGCACCACGCCATCTTTCTTCCCACCGCGTGGTCCGGTAGTGCCAAACAAAATATCCTTCAACCCACCCAGAATACCGTCATCTTCACTTATCTCTTTCCCTTTGGCCGGAGGGGTATTTTGCTGCTCGGTACTTGCCTGTACGCCTTTTTGCAACATCTCATAGGCGGATTCCCGGTCCACGTCATCTTCATACTTGCCGTACACCGGGGAGTGATTAATCAAGCCATTACGCTCATCTTCTGTTACCGGCCCCATCCGTGAACAAGGCGCGATCACCATCGCACGCTCTACCACAGAAGGGCTTCCTTTCGCATCCAGAAAAGAGATCAACGCTTCGCCGGTTCCTAGTTCCTGAATCGCCTTTTCCGTATCAAATGCAGGATTAGGTCGCATGGTTTGCGCTGCCGTCTTCACCGCTTTCTGGTCTTTCGGTGTAAAGGCGCGCAGAGCGTGCTGAACGCGATTTCCCAACTGCCCAAGCACGTTGTCTGGAATATCAGAAGGGTTTTGCGAAACAAACCAGACGCCTACGCCTTTTGAACGGATCAGCCTTATTACCTGTTCAATCTTATCCAGCAGCACCTGCGGCGCATCGTTAAACAACAGATGCGCTTCGTCGAAGAAAAACACCAGTTTCGGTTTTTCCAAATCCCCCGCTTCCGGTAATTGTTCATACAACTCTGAAAGCATCCACAACAGGCTGGCGGCGTACAGTTTAGGCATCTGGTAGAGTTTTTCGGCGCTAAGGATATTGATAACACCCTTACCGTTGGCATCGGTACGCATCCAGTCTTTGATATCCAGCATCGGCTCGCCAAAGAAATGCGTTGCCCCTTGCTGTTCCAGCGTCAGTAATCCGCGCTGGATGGCGCCAACCGATGCGCTACTGATATTACCGTACTGATTCTGGAATGATTTGGCGTTATCACCGATGTATTGGGTAATCGCCCGCAAATCTTTAAAGTCGAGAAGCAACAATCCCTGATCGTCAGCAATACGGAAAATGATATTCAGGACGCCAGATTGCACATCGTTGAGATTCAACAAACGCGCCAGCAACAACGGCCCGAGATCCGATACCGTTGCCCGCACTGGATGACCTTTCTCACCAAAAATATCCCATACCACCACTGGATTCGCATGTGGTTGCCAGTCGTTGACGCCGATATTTTTCAACCGAGCGAGCAGTCTTTCCGAGGTGGTACCTTCTGCCGCAACCCCGGTCAAATCACCTTTTACATCGGCCATAAACACCGGTACGCCGATTTCTGACAGAGATTCCGCCAGTTTTTGCAGCGTGACAGTTTTACCTGTCCCCGTTGCGCCAGTAATCAGTCCGTGACGGTTAGCCATAGCGGGTAATAAAAACAGTTCTGTGTCCGGCGTGCGGGCAATTAAACGTGGTTCGCTCATGAGATTTCCTCCAGTTCCCTGTCTGGAGTATAGGCACGGTTAAAAAGTTTTCACCACTAAATTCAGCCGATTGCGAGATATCTTAAAGGCCTGGCAGAAGCGACCCAACAAAGTCTCCGCAATTCATAATTGTAGGCACCGCACCTTGCCAGAAGTTGGTCTGATTATCGCGAATACAGGTGTCACAGTGACCACTGCTGCGCGGCGCTACCCTGGGCAACCACGCGGCGAATCACCTTATGTTCGGCAAGTAGCGGATATTGCGAAATTCCTATTCGTTATTGATTATCGACATGCTTTTGTCGTCCTCTGGTGTTGCCCGGGAAGTGTAGAGAATGGCTGAGCGGGGCCCGGAGTGTGACAAAGGTTACATATCGCTGAGTGTAATGCTGAAAATTTCAGCACTTAGCAAAGTGGGAGCAAGCTGGCGCTTGCATGGTGGCGTGCGACAGGTATAATCCACAACGTTTTCCGCATACCTCTTCAGTGCCGAAGTGGCGAAATCGGTAGACGCAGTTGATTCAAAATCAACCGTAGAAATACGTGCCGGTTCGAGTCCGGCCTTCGGCACCACATCGTATGCAAATCGAGTCGCTCAAGGGCGACTTTTTTTGTGTCTGGAATCCAGCAGTTATCTACCTTTTTCGCTATTTTAACTCTCTCAGGGCTAACCAATTCCAACCCATCGCAAACGAAAAATGTTGGTACAGACGTTGGTATTTTCGGTTCGATATTAATTTGTATTAGCTTAGTCCTGATCTGACAGCTATCTGCCAGATCAGGTTCGGATTAATACATTATATCTGCCCGCCTACACCTTTAAACTTCTCAATAAACGCGACGATCTTCTGGAAAACCGTCTGTTTTTTCGTCTTATATTGTGGATTTAACGGACTGAGTTTTGGCAATGTCTCGTTTAATTCCGTGCCATTTTCGGTGGCGTATTCGCGTTTTAAAGACGTGCGAATATAGCGTTTCGCCGCCTCTTCATTGAGATTTTCTTCTTTGATCAAGGCTTCTGCTTCACGTTGCTGTTCGCGTTGAGCAAAGGTAAAAAACGCGTCAATGATGCTGGCTTTATCCGGCAAATCATCTAGGTTCGTTTGCTGAATAAAATCGACCACCAGACCTTCTTTGGCACGGTTCCCAAGGCTTGAACGAATTAAGCGTTTGACCTCTTCGGTCATTTCGCCCTTACCTTTGTTTTGTCTGTTGTGTTCGAAAATCAGTCCAAGGATATAATCCAGGTTTATTTCCTGAGACTTCAGCAAATCGATTTCAAAAACTACGTCATCCCAGTCAGTGGTTGATTTTTCTTTTTTGTCAGCTTCTTTCTCACGGCGCTGCCAGTCACGAATATCGTTATAGGCAGAACGATAATCCTGAATCTTGCGTTCAGCAGGGAGACGAATCGTTTGTAATTCAGCGAACTTTTCATCATCCACATAATGTTCTTCTTTGAATTTTTCTACCGCAACAGGATCGCTAAGATCGATTTGTTGCAGGGCTTTCAGCGTGGCAAATTCATCATAGTTTTGCAGGATGTTCTCGGCACGCAGGTATTCACCAAACAGTTTTACGAAGTCTTTCTTCTCTTTTTCACTTTCAATATTGGCAGGGTCAGGGAACCGTTGTTCCAGTTCTGAAACTACTGCCATAAAGCCGCGTTTAGCTTCACCAGTGGCAGCATCAGTAAAGCCTTCCATATACTCTGCATAACTCTTTTCTAACACCACATTTTTGGTATTTTTATCACCAAACAGCGTTATGGCATCAATGGTTGAGCGTTCCAGATCCCGGAAAGTGACGATGTTACCGAAGGTTTTAGTGGCGTTATAAATGCGGTTGGTGCGGGAAAATGCCTGCATCAGGCCGTGAAAACGCAAGTTTTTATCGACGAATAGCGTGTTCAATGTTGGAGCGTCGAAGCCGGTTAAAAACATCCCAACGACAATTAACAGATCGATATCTTGATTTTTAACCCGTTGGGCTAAATCACGATAGTAGTTCTGAAAACCGTTACCGTCGGTGCTGAAGTTAGTTTTAAAATAGCTGTTATACTCACGAATTGCAGCGTCAAGAAACTCTTTAGCACTGCTGTCCATTGCGCTGGTATCAAAAGTTTCATCGGAAATTTCACCAATGGCATTTTGTTCTTCATTAGCGGCGAAGGAGAAGATTGTCGCAACACGCAGCGGTTTATAGGTAGCCGATTTATTAGCTGCTTCCTCTTGTAACCGTTTAAACGTCGCGTAATAGGCTTTCGCGGCATCCACGCTACTCACTGCCAGCATGGCATTAAAGCCTTTAGAGCTTGGGAAAGTACGGTGGGTCTTCTGGCGGAAGTTATTCAGAATATATTGCGTAATTTCCTGTATACGCATGGGATGAAGAAATGCCTGCTGATTTTCAGCCGCACTCAGTTTTTTCTCGTCAGTTTCTGTCTCTAAAGATTTAAACTGTGGCCGCACATCGTTATAGTCCACCTTGAATTTGAGCACTTTTTCATCACGAATCGCATCGGTAATCACATATGAATGCAATTCACGACCAAATACGCTGGCGGTCGTTTCTGAACCTAAAGCGTTTTCCGGGAAAATAGGGGTACCGGTAAAACCAAACTGATAATAGCGTTTGAATTTCTTCTTCAGGTTTTTCTGCGCTTCTCCAAACTGGCTGCGGTGGCATTCATCAAATATAAACACCACTTGCTGATTGTATACAGGCAGGTCGCTTTCTACTTTCATCAGGTTATTAAGTTTCTGAATAGTGGTGACGATAATTTTGTTATCGTCCTTATCCAGATTTCGTTTAAGGCCTGCGGTATTTTCCGAGCCGTTAACACTATCTGGCGAAAAACGCTGATATTCCTTCATGGTCTGGTAATCGAGATCTTTCCTGTCGACCACGAAGAAGACTTTATCAATAAAGTCCAGTTCTGTTGCCAGACGCGCGGCTTTAAAGCTGGTCAGTGTTTTACCAGAACCGGTAGTGTGCCAGATAAAGCCACCACTTTCGGGGTTAGACCAGTTTTTCGCTTTATAGGAGCTGTTGATTTTCCATAAGATTCGTTCGGTGGCGGCAATCTGGTACGGTCGCATCACCAGTAGCGTCTGGCTAATATCGAACACGCTGTAGTTCACCAGAACATTAAGCAGAGTATGTTTCTGGAAAAAGGTAGCGGTAAAATCTTTGAGGTCTTTAATCAGCGTGTTGTCTGATTTCGCCCAGTTCATGGTGAAGTCAAAACTGTTTTTATCGCGCTTTGTGGTGTTGGCAAAGTAACGGGTATCGGTGCCGTTAGAAATGACAAACAGTTGCAGATACTTAAACAGAGAATTTTCGCTGTTAAAACTCTCTTTGCTGTAACGATGTATCTGGTTAAAGGCCTCACGAATCGCCACGCCGCGCTTTTTCAGTTCGATTTGCACCAGCGGCAAGCCATTAACCAGGATCGTGACGTCATAACGGTTAGCGTGAGAGCCTGCCTGTTCAAACTGCTGGATAATCTGCACTTTATTGCGCATGAGATTCTTTTTATCTATCAAATAGATGTTCTCAAGACGCCCGTCATCAAAAATAAAGTCGCAAATATAGTCGATATGGATTTTACGGGTCTTATCCAGAATGCCATCACTCGGGTTGTCCAGATACTGCTCCGTGAAACGCCGCCACTCGCTGTCATTAAACACCACACCATTGAGGCTCTGAAGCTGTTCCCGAACATTGGACAGCATCGCCGACTGAGATTTTACGGATATAAATTCATAGCCCTGATTTCGCAGGTCCTGAATCAGTTCACGTTCCAGGTCCGATTCGCTCTGGTAGCTGTCGCCTGTTGGCTCAGCTTTGATGTACTTATCAAGAACGATAAAGTTATTGGATTCAGCAATGGTGTGTGTTTGATGAGTCATAGCGCATCCTTTGTGCCGTTTGGCAAGGGCCGGAAGGGAGTTAAGGGGGACTTCCGGCGCGTAAAAAATAGTCTATATACAGACCGGATGTTAAGGTGGTCCGGTCGGTAGCAATGGTCAATTAATTACTGACAGTTTCAGGTTTTGGGAAACTGAACAGTAAATCACGATAGTACTCGTATTGTTTTTGACGTAACTCGATTTCACGCGGGAGACCTTCGGTGACGGAGTTGGTCAGGGTGTCGAATTTATCGAGTATAGAAACAATACGGTCTTGTTCGGTGATAGGAGGTATAGGTATATCATAGGTTTCAAACTCTTTAACTCGGACATGAGGCACACCCGCACCTTTTTTCATTGCATGGATGTGCTCTTGTTTATTTTGTAGCACGTGGTAAATAAACTTTGGTTTTACAATTTTTAAGTCGGAGTGAACACTAAAGGCATCGGTTAAAAATATTGGCTGATTCCAGAAACTGACATATCCTGCATAGGCACCAGATCTGGCTATAACGATTGTTTCACCTTGTCTGTTGCTCTCGCTATGAAAATAAGTAGGAATTGGTCCATTGGCAACTACTGGTATTTCACCTGGTGTTGTCTGTTTTTGGGTAATTGCCGTTCCTCGCTTAAACTGAGCCACTTCCCCCAAAGCCTTCCACTCAACCTCACCCTCTTTAAAACTCAACAACTGGTCGCGATAGTAGTTGTACTGTTTTTTACGCATGGTAAGCTCAGCGGTAAGCTCAGCGGTAAGCTCAGTAAATTTATCCAGAATCCGAACAATTTCAGACTGGATGGCAAGGGATTTTTCCGGGTTTTCTGGGCAGGGGATGGGGATAAGTAGTTTATTAACTACGATAGCATCAAGTGTTGGAATGCCCGCAACTCTCACCTTTGATTTCAGCAAACTTTGATAACCAATCAGTGCGAAATATAAAAACCTATTATTTAATAGCTCATTGTGCTCTAAGCAAAAGCATCCATCAGAGGACCAGAAGTCAACGGTGCTATAGCCAACAGTACCTGCTGAAGCGCCAACATTGATAATCATAACGGTATTAGCCGGACGATTCGACTTATTGTAATATCCTAACGGTTCTAAGCCGCCATGAAATACCGGGAATTTTTCTTCTGCTGAAAGCAGATTTTTAGTTAGCCTTTTTCCCCGCAAGACACTCGTGACATCTCCAAGGGCTTTCCATTCCACCTCTGTCCCATCTAGCAGTTTTTCCAGATAATTTAACTCGCTCATCTCTGCACCTCGTCACCTTCAATCTCTGCCACAATTGAGTCGATATCTTTACGCAACTGGTCGATTTTGCTGACCGT
This sequence comes from Escherichia sp. E2748, assembly GCF_005781125.1. NCBI lineage: Bacteria > Pseudomonadati > Pseudomonadota > Gammaproteobacteria > Enterobacterales > Enterobacteriaceae > Escherichia > Escherichia sp. E2748. The sequence continues at coordinate 73,886 of NZ_VATP01000004.1, read as the reverse complement.
AGTTTTCAGTTCTGCATTCAGCTCAGCAATATTGATTATTTCGCGGTTATCTTTCGCTTCCACATAGCTGCTCACTGACAGGTTATAGTCATTCGCTACAATGGTTTCAAACGCGACAGATTTTGCCAGATGAGCAACATCTTCCTTGCTGGCAAATACCTGCATAATCTGGTTGATATGGGCATCGGTCAGGATATTGTTGTTAGTCTCTTTTTTGAACAGTTCGCTGGCATCAATAAACTGAACTTTGGTATCCGTTTTATGTTTAGACAGCACCAGAATATTTACGGCAATGGTGGTGCCAAAGAACAGGTTCGGTGCGAGTGAAATCACGGTTTCGACATAGTTATTGTCGACCAGATACTGACGGATTTTCTGCTCCGCGCCGCCACGGTAAAAAATACCCGGGAAGCAAACAATCGCAGCACGACCTTTGGCCGAAAGATAGTTCAGTGCATGTAATACAAACGCAAAGTCAGCTTTGGATTTGGGGGCCAGAACGCCAGCCGGGGCAAAACGCTCATCGTTAATCAGGGTCGGATCATCGCTGCCAATCCATTTCACAGAATACGGTGGGTTAGAAACGATGGCATCAAACGGTTTTACATCTCTGAAGTGCGGCTCAGTCAGCGTATTGCCCAGCTTGATATCAAACTTGTCGTAGTTGATGTTGTGCAAAAACATGTTCATACGCGCCAGGTTATAGGTCGTATGGTTGATTTCCTGACCAAAAAAACCTTCTTCGATGATATGGTCATCGAACTGTTTTTTAGCCTGCAACAACAGCGAACCGGAACCTGCTGCCGGGTCGTAGATTTTGTTAACGTGGGACTGTCCGTGCATAGCCAGTTGTGCAATCAGCTTAGAGACGTGTTGCGGTGTAAAGAACTCGCCGCCTGACTTACCGGCATTCGCCGCATAGTTAGAAATCAGGAACTCATAGGCGTCACCGAACAGGTCAATCTGATGTTCGTTAAAGTCACCAAGGTTTAACCCTTCAACCCCTTTCAAAACCGCAGCCAGGCGGGCATTTTTATCCTTAACGGTGTTACCCAGGCGGTTACTGGTGGTATCGAAATCAGCAAACAAACCTTTGATGTCAGCTTCTGAAGGGTAACCGTAAGCAGAACTTTCGATAGCAACGAAGATGCTGTTTAAATCTGAGTTCAATCTGTCATTGGTATTTGCTTTCGCAGCTACGTTGCAGAAAAGCTGACTTGGGTAGATGAAGTAGCCTTTGGTTTTGATGGCATCGTCTTTAATGTCATCAGTAATTACGCTGTCATCCAGTTTTGCATAACAGATACTGTCATCACCGGCTTCAATATAGCTGGAAAAATTTTCGCTGATAAAACGGTAGAAAAGCGCGCCCAGAACGTATTGCTTAAAATCCCATCCATCGACCGAACCTCTGACATCGTTAGCAATTTGCCAGATCTGGCGATGAAGCTCCGCGCGCTGCTGAAGACTTGTCATTATTTATCCTTTGAATGTGTTTTTAACGTCGGCTTTTGCCGGGATTTTACCGGAAGTTGTTTGGTTTTTCAGATTTGTATGACGGCGAGGAGGGGAATCAGCATCAGATTATTAGTGCATCTTACTCAGCATTCACCGCTTGAGTCAGGAGGCTACTTTATATGCCCATTGTCCATCCGTAAGTGATCAGATAATTTATTGCGAGTCACCTTCCCGATTTTCAATCTCATTATTTACCCAATCTTTCACCAGTGGATAATCCGTTTGCTACTAACGGCGAGTGTATTTTTTTACGGACAAAAGATTATGCAAACAGAAGCTGAAGTCTTAACCGATCATAACGAACTAATTTGCTCGACCAATATTGAGCGTATCGTCACAGGACGTGATAGTGCACTGAACCAGATAGCGACGTTAATACAAAAACTTCATGATATCTCCAGCCTGACATCCAGTATTGGCGGTGATGTGGCCGGAACCTGGGCAATGCGGAATGGATATTCCTTTGACTGCTGGCTGATGCAGCCAACCGGCAAAGCGATGCCGGTGATCACCCGTAATATCGACCGCAGTATCTGGCGCGATCTCATGCTGAAGTCCGGTATGTTGACTCTGATGGATGCCGAAGCTCGCAGTCAGTGGGCAAAGAATCTGGAGGAGGGCGATCTCCCGGCGATTAGCGAAGCCAACATCCTGAGTACCTTTGAACAACTTCACCACAATAAGCAGGATGTTTTCGAACGTGGGATTATCAATGTATTTAAGGGATTGAGCTGGGACTACAAAACCAATAATCCCTGTTATTTCGGTAAGAAGATTATCGTTAACAATCTGGTGAAGCATGACAGATGGGGCTACAGCCTGAACTGGGGCTGGCGGCGAGATCAGCTTGCCGATCTGGAGCGTATGCTCTATTTGCTGGATGGCAAACCTATCCCCGATAACAGGCATGATGTTGCGATTCGGTTTATGGATTTCGTTCGTGCTCACCCACATGAGCAGGTATTTGATGACGAATTATTTGTCATCCGCTATTACCAGAAAGGCAGTGGGCATATCACATTCAAGCGACTGGATCTGGTGGATAAGATGAATGACATTGTGGCGAAGCACTATCCGTCAGCGTCATCAGCAAAATGAATGTCGTATGTTTGCTGTCAATAATGTCGTTACTGGAACCCTCTGAATTTCGGCATATCCATATACTGGAAACAATGTTTACCTGAAAAACAGTTGATTCCCTATGCAACTAGAAACTGCACACAGGTTGAAAAAACGAGTAGCGATTTTACGTCTGAAGGAATGCTATGGCCTTCTCTGAGAGCCACCAACATCATGCGTTTTGCAGATCAAAGTCATCAGATAAATGTGGTGGCTCCAGGACAGAAGGTAATTTCAGGATGAAAGTTATTTTTCTATCATAAAATTTAACATTTTTGAGATTAATCCGATAAGATAAGGCTATCCCAATTTCCCTCCCCCTACATATTGGATTAAGAGATGGTTCAGGATTCATCAGCATTAGCCCCTTTCTTTCGTGCTCAAATTGAAAAAAATAATCAGTACAATTCAGTTTGGGGCAAACACTACCGCCAGCTTGTAGAACAGATTCAGGCCGAAAAACCAAACTTTTCTGAAGCCACGATTCGGCAGGTATGGTATGAACGTGACAATGGTGTCTCCAGCCTGATGCAAGGTGGGATGTCATTGGTTGAATTTGAAAATGCACAAAAAGACCTTCTAACGCTCACCCGTCAGATAGCAGAAGAGTGTACACAAGAAAATTATAATCGGGTCATTGAACGCCTTATCAAACTTAAAGCGGACGGAGTTTTAAATAAGGTGTATAGGGCTCTTTGTAATCGTGCTTTTGCAGCAATATACCCATCAAAAATTAGCAGTGTCGTGAATGTTAATAATTTTTTTAGTTGCTACAATTATTGCAACAACCATTTCCAGCTAGGTCTTTCCGGAGAACGGGAGTGGCTGGCTCGCAATGTTGATCTTAAAGAAACGCTAAATCGTGCGCTGGGTGATGATATCGACCCTATTGAGCTGAATATGTCACTTTGGCATCTCTATGCGTATGAAATTCAGGATAAAAATGCTATCGGTTTAGTTGGAAGCGAAAGTGCTTTACAAGAAAATGAGCAAGAAGATGATGTTATAAGTTCGCCATTGCCTAAAAACACAATTCTCTATGGCCCGCCAGGTACAGGTAAAACATATCGTACTATTGAGATTGCTGTACAAATTTGTGATCCGATCGCTTACTCCCTGCAGGAGGGTAAGGATGAGAGTGAAAAACGTCGCGAGTTGAAAAAGATTTATGATCAGCTTATCAAAGATAATCGAGTGCGTTTTATCACCTTTCATCAGAGCTTTGGTTATGAAGAGTTTATTGAAGGTTTAAGAGCTGAGACTACTGATGACGGTAATGTAAAATACGAAATAAAGGCAGGTATTTTTAAACAGATATGCGAGGATGCCGCCTTTGGTCATGCTGGTGCGCAGGAAATGTTGGATAGCGCACTTACTCGCCTACAAGAACGTTTATCTGAAGGTGAAAATATCACGCTGGAAACACAACAGGGTAAGGCCTTCCAGCTGACGTATAAAAGTCAAACCAACTTTGGAATTTTCCCGTCACAATCGAAAAAAGAGGATTTAGGACAGGGTTACAATGCTTATTTGAAGGATATTCGGCAAGTTTATCAGGATCCACGAGCAAAAGTACATAATCCATCTTATGTACGCAGTATCCTTAACTATTTAATTAATCAACGTTATCTGCCTCTGAATACTCAGAGCGTAGCTTCAGAAAAAAAGGAAAACTATGTTCTCATTATTGATGAAATAAATCGGGGTAATATTTCAAAAATTTTTGGTGAACTAATTACCCTTATTGAGCCATCTAAACGGGCTGGTGAGCCAGAATCGCTTAGCGTATTGCTGCCATACTCTTCCACTCCATTTAGTGTACCGAATAACCTTTATTTAATTGGTACCATGAACACTGCTGATCATTCGCTTACTGCACTTGATACTGCACTACGTCGCAGATTTGATTTTGAAGCGATGCTGCCAGATATTACTGTTCTGAAAGATACTGTCATTAAAGGTATTGATCTGCCTCGTCTATTGCAGACGCTTAACGATCGCATCCAGGTTTTATACGATAGAGAACATATGCTGGGGCATGCTTTTTTTATCCCTGTTGTGCAGGCAAAAGAAGACGAAGCTCTGGCATTTGAAAGATTCAAACGGATTATGCGAAATAAGATACTACCATTGCTGGAAGAATATTTTTACAATGACTGGCAAAAAATTCGCATGGTACTGGCTGATAACCAAAAAGAGGAAGCACCAGATCTTCAATTTGTACGTGAGGTGAAATACCAGAAAAAGTATGCCGATCTCTTTGGTGATAACGGAACAGATGACTTGGGAACCAGTTTTCACCTGGCAGCAGAGGATGACAACGTTTGGGACAATCCAATCGCCTGGCAGCAAATTTATGCACCTCAAAAAGAAAAACGCAGGAGTGCGGAATGAAATCTTCCAGTCATTTCACTGTGTTCGAATACGGGCATTTAGTGAGTGAGGAAGGTGATGCCCGTATAAATAATGCGGTAGTGCTACCTGCAGACCTATTTAAATGGCTTGAGCTGCGCTGTCTGAAAGACGATGCTGATAATACTCATCGTTTGCTCACCCTTAGCAGCCGGAATGGAGTAAAAACGCTGCAGGTAAAAAACTATGCAGGAGTAATCTCACTGCCAGGGGGGCGATTTCTCGAAATCCTGCCTAAAACAGGTCAGGATAATGAGGATACTGTTCGTCAACAATTACTGATGATGTTACGTACGTTAAAATCATTTCGTCATATTGCCTCCTCTGAATCTGGCGTCAAAATATCTAAAATGCCTCTGATGGATATCTTTATTCAACAATTTATAGAGAGCGTGCGTAAGATTGTGCTGAGAGGGTTAAAACGTGACTATTTACGTCAGGAAGATAATCTTCCATGGATGAAAGGAAGATTACGGATCTCTGCACAATTAAGCAAAAACTGTATTAGGCGGGATCGTTTTCAGGTGGAGTATGACGAGTACAGCGTCAATCGTCTGGAAAACCGGATACTCAAAACTGCAATCAATAAGATTAGTCGCCAGACCAGTAATCCACAATTATTACAGCAGATAACACAGCTGCAGTTTCACTTTGAAAATATCACGTCAGTTCATGATGCTTATATAGCTTTCGAGCAGTTACACTTTGATAGACACATGCATCACTATGAGCAAGCATTAGCGTGGGCGAAGATGATTTTATTGGGCGATTCTCCACACTGTATGTATGGGGATGTTAATGCTTTTTCACTGCTTTTCCCGATGGAGGCTGTTTTTGAATCTTTTGTGACGACATGGATGCGTTATCGTTATTATGATAAATGGCGAGTGGACGCACAGGTAAGTTCAAAAAATCTGATTAGTTATAACGGTAAAGCTTTATTTAAGCTGCGGCCTGATATTTGTTTACGGCCTCGTAAAAGTACTACTGGTTCAGTTATTACCTGTGATGTTAAATGGAAGATAGTAAATGGCAGAAAGGACAGTCTTGAACAATCTCAAGCCGATCTCTACCAAATGCTTGCCTATGGATTGAATTACCAGGAGGGGGAAGGTGATATGATTTTGATATACCCCTATCATAACGGATTTAATCAGCCATCTCCTCATCCTTATGAATTTAGCCATCAGAAGGAAAATAGGTTACGTTTATGGGTTGTACCTTTCTTTATTGGCGAGAGTTTACAGACATCAGAGTTGCGTTTTCCCAGTGGGGCTGAATTTATTTAGTATTTGTAGGCTATCTCTTTATACAGTTTATTTGTCTATTTGTATGCACAAGATAGCCTACCTCACCCCCTAAAAACCTCTTTCCGATGCCACTCCACAAACCCCTCATAAGGGTAATTTTTACGCACCTGTGGCAACGCAATAGTTTTCCCGTCAAAATCCCAGAACAGTTTCTCAACGATCCCTCCGCCATTTACCGCATCCGATACCAGCACTCGCATATTTTCATCCAGGCCAATCGATCCTTTATCAAAGGCTTTATGGTGAATAGCGCAAAGCGCCAGGCCATTAGGGATTTCACAAGGGCCGCCGTGCTGTTTCCATTTTATATGTGCTGCCTCCAGCGCGACGGTGGTGTCGTCGTGGCGCATATTAAAGCCACATATCGCGCACTGGTAGTTATAAGCGCGTAATACATTTTTGCGAAATAAAGGGTCACGCTGTTTACGGATTTGCTGGAGATCAAAACCCAGCTCGTCAGCGATTTCTTCCTGAATACTCTCGGTGAAGTGCGCTTCGAGTATCTGTTGCGCCAGAGTGTTGATGAGTTTTTTATTGCCGGTTACCAGGGCGTAGTGCTGTTCATCGAAACCGCCTGCAACGTGGTATTCAGTCAGTTCCTTCACTGGCGGTTGTCGGCTGCTCCCTGCTGTTGAGCAAAGCCCGGCATTGTGTAATTGCCAGAATCCGTCGCCTTGTAATCGCCAGAACGGCATATCAGGTCGGTACTGTGAACGCTGTGGCCCAAAACGTTCCAGTAAACTGTGCAGAGGTTCGTAGATTTCCGATCCATAATCGAAAAGACGCGGATGTCCATTCAGGTATCCCGCTAATACGTATAGCAGTAACAATGGTTTATGTGGCGCGCGCTGTTCACCCTTGTGCCAGATTTTTATGTTGGCAATTGCCTGCTGTAGCGATTTACTGGAAGCCATTGTTATCCCTGGCAGTGAAATAATTGCGATCATGCTCGCAAATTTTCTGCTGTTCAAGCCTGCAAGCGAAGATATATTACCTTGATCTCATTTGTTTTTTTGCTGCCCATTCATAGAACGTATAAGGACATCCCTCATGAATAAACTCCCTGACCATCTTCCGCGGCGCTACATCATCGAAGCTATTCATTTATGGGATGCGGGAGAAACGCATCAGTTCCAGCCTGCGCGGTTGTATGAGATTGAATATCATGGCCGACGTTACCCCTCGAAGGCGATTGCTGGTATTGCAGCGACATTGATGACGGGGACGCAATTCACGCCTGCGGATTTCACCGGCGGAATAAAATCTAAATGTGTCAAGTTACTCATAGATCAGGGATTTTACATTCATCAGGATAAAGCCGCTGCGGCTCCCATAGCCGACGTTCTGTTCCCGAATGAGTTGTCGTCGCAGGAGAAATACGTTGAAGGCGCAGCGATAAAAGTGATGGTAAACCGCTATGAACGCGATAAAAAGGCCCGCGATAAAGCAGTCGAACATCACGGATGCCAGTGCAAAGTCTGCGGAGTGGATCTGGTGAAGATCTATGGCGATATCGCTGAGGGCTTTATCCATATGCATCACCTTGTGCCGCTTTCAGCCATTAAAGAGGATTACCAGCTGGATCCGGTTAATGATTTGCTTCCTGTTTGCCCTAATTGCCATGCGATGCTGCACCAACGCAAACCACCATTTACACCGGAGGAGTTAAAAGCGTTGATGGATGCAAATAAATCAAATTAATGAACGCTCATCTTTCGCGCCAAAACTGCAAAATAGCGTCAACAAATTTGTCTACAATCATCCCCCGACTGAAATGACGGCTTCGTAGCGCCGTCGTCTTGTTCTCAGGCATTCGGTACGCTGAACCGTTATATCCCTTGCTCAAATTATTTGGATTTTCATCAGGCGCGTTTGTCAGTTCTCTTTTAAAGTGATATGGCGGGCGCAGGATGTATCTGCGCAAACCGCGCCAGTTATTTTATTCCAGGATGAACAACATCTTTATTTTCAGGCAATGGAAACCCAGAAAAGTTAGTTTTGCACGGTAACTTTATTATCTCTCACTGAGAGCAACACTGAATCCGCAACAGCTTTACCCCCCGCAATTTCACCGCCAATAATCAATAGACTATTATTCCAGGGCAATGATACTCCGTAGGCTCGACCTTGCGACAGTTCGCCAGATTTCTCCCATTTCCCGTTATGCCACAGATAAATATCAGCACTATACGATTTTTTCAGGCCTTCATGCGCATAGTTCTTACCGTTCTGGTAATTTTCGCGCGAGCCTTTAAATCCGGCTCCTCCGGCAAATATAAGAGAGTCATTGCTAATACCTGCAAAACCGCCAGCGACGCCATCTGGTGATGAGACGGGAGGAAGCTTATTCCATTTTACGTTATTGCCGGTAAGATCAAGTTCAAATACGGCATCCGTTCGCAATCCTGGTTTGGCTTCGCCATTAATAAGCCAGGTTTTATCACCTTTATTCACAACCGCCGCACCAGCCGTCCCGTACCAGGGCGATTCGCCAGCGTAACTCCATTGCTGTGTTGAGGGATCAAAAGACAAAAGAAACTTATTGAAGAAATAATCTTCTGCTTTTTTATCGAAATAGCGGGCGTTGATTTTATCTATAGTTTTTGAATCTTTTCCGGCCTCATTGAGATCTTCAAAATAGCCATTGAAAATATTTTGGTTAACACCGCCAGTAACATAAGCCTTGCCGTTGTGCACAAAAGTCACATGACCCGCCATGCCCATCGGTGCGTGTGACATCAATTTAATCCAGGTATTAGTTGCTGGGCTATATTTGTACACATCGTTGAACACCCTGGTTAAACCTTGTTGGTTTTTGCCAACACCGCCAAATACATACAAATCACCATCAATAAATGCGGACGTTGCTTGATCTCTTGCGCCACCGGGGAATTCAGCCAGAGCTGTCCATTTTTTATCTTTGGCTTGCGTATCCAGCTTGTACCATGCCGTACCAGCGCTACCTAAACCAATGTAGACAGTGTCGTTATCAATTGCACCAGTACCACTTTTAAATGGCACAGGAGTTTCCGGTAATACAGACGCGTTCGCGGCAAATGATGCCATCATGATAGCAAGCGCCGTTATTGTTCTCTTCATTGTGAATTACTCCTGCTCGCTGGAATTCAAATGTTGCACCATGTGCCTGTATACCTTTTATACCAAAACTAAATAGCAATCTTTGCAACAACATCAGTTTTGTTGTGTCGGTCACAACTTATGCAATGGGGGAGCAGGTTAATCCATTGTTATGTTGGACGACACGTTATGTAAATTGGTCAACCATTATTGCGATGAATGTCACATCCCCCGCTCACTAACTGCTGATCTTCCTTTGTTGTCATTTGCGTCAACAACCAGGAGAGTAGATTTCTTGTGATGTGGTTAACCAATTTTAGATTTCAGGTTGACATGTATTACCAAAAGGTAGAACTTATACGCCATCTCATCCGATGCAACGCCACGGCTGCGGTCTGGTCGTTCATTCGGATACCTAAACAACTCCGGGGTTCCGCGTCTCTTCGCTGTTGAACCCACTACGTGAAAGAGGAATAAACATGGAACAGACCTGGCGCTGGTACGGCCCTAACGATCCGGTTTCTTTAGCTGATGTCCGTCAGGCGGGCGCAACTGGCGTGGTTACCGCGCTGCACCATATCCCGAACGGCGAAGTATGGTCCGTTGAAGAGATCCTCAAACGCAAGGCGATCGTTGAAGACGCAGGCCTGGTGTGGTCTGTCGTAGAAAGCGTGCCAATTCACGAAGATATCAAAACCCACACTGGCAACTATGAGCAGTGGATCGCTAACTATCAGCAGACCCTGCGCAACCTGGCGCAGTGCGGTATCCGCACCGTGTGCTATAACTTCATGCCGGTGCTCGACTGGACCCGTACTGACCTTGAATACGTGCTGCCAGACGGCTCCAAAGCTCTGCGCTTCGACCAGATCGAATTCGCTGCATTCGAAATGCACATCCTGAAGCGTCCAGGCGCGGAAGCGGATTACACCGAAGAAGAAATTGCTCAGGCAGCTGAACGCTTCGCCACCATGAGCGACGAAGACAAAGCGCGTCTGACCCGTAACATCATCGCCGGTCTGCCGGGCGCGGAAGAAGGTTATACCCTCGACCAGTTCCGTAAGCACCTGGAACTGTACAAAGATATCGACAAAGCCAAACTGCGCGAAAACTTTGCCGTCTTCCTGAAAGCGATTATTCCAGTTGCCGAAGAAGTTGGCGTGCGTATGGCTGTTCACCCGGACGATCCGCCGCGCCCGATCCTCGGCCTGCCGCGTATCGTTTCCACCATTGAAGATATGCAGTGGATGGTTGATACCGTAAACAGCATGGCGAACGGTTTCACCATGTGCACCGGTTCCTACGGCGTGCGTGCTGACAACGATCTGGTTGATATGATCAAGCAGTTCGGTCCGCGTATTTACTTCACCCATCTGCGCTCCACCATGCGTGAAGATAACCCGAAAACCTTCCACGAAGCGGCGCACCTAAACGGTGACGTTGATATGTACGAAGTGGTGAAAGCGATTGTTGAAGAAGAACACCGTCGTAAAGCGGAAGGCAAAGAAGACCTGATCCCGATGCGTCCGGACCACGGTCACCAGATGCTGGACGACCTGAAGAAGAAAACCAACCCAGGTTACTCCGCGATTGGTCGTCTGAAAGGCCTGGCCGAAGTTCGCGGCGTCGAACTGGCGATTCAGCGCGCTTTCTTTAGCCGTTAATACCCACCGGCATGGCTGCGCGCCGTGCCGGTTCCTTCTTCCTTGCCGTCACTCTCTGAAGACGGATTCTGGAGTTTACGATGACTACTATTGTTGACAGCAATCTGCCGGTTGCCCGCCCGTCATGGGATCATTCTCGTCTGGAATCACGCATTGTGCATCTCGGTTGCGGGGCGTTTCACCGCGCGCACCAGGCGCTGTATACCCATCACCTGCTGGAAAGCACCGACAGCGACTGGGGTATCTGCGAAGTTAACCTGATGCCAGGCAACGACCGCGTGCTGATCGAAAACCTGAAAAAACAGCAGCTGCTGTACACCGTGGCGGAAAAAGGCGCGGAAAGCACCGAGCTGAAAATTATTGGTTCGATGAAAGAGGCCCTGCATCCGGAAATCGACGGTTGCGAAGGTATTCTCAACGCGATGGCGCGTCCGCAGACGGCGATTGTCTCCCTGACGGTCACGGAAAAAGGCTACTGTGCCGATGCGGCGAGCGGTCAGCTGGATCTCAATAACCCGCTGATCAAGCACGATCTGGAAAACCCGACTGCGCCGAAGTCCGCAATTGGTTACATCGTAGAAGCCCTGCGTCTGCGTCGTGAAAAAGGGCTGAAAGCGTTTACGGTGATGTCCTGTGATAACGTGCGTGAAAATGGTCATGTGGCGAAAGTTGCCGTTCTGGGGCTGGCTCAGGCGCGTGACCCGCAACTGGCGGAATGGATTGAAGAGAACGTCACCTTCCCGTGCACCATGGTTGACCGTATCGTTCCGGCGGCGACGCCTGAAACGTTGCAGGAAATTGCTGACCAGCTGGGCGTTTATGACCCGTGTGCCATTGCCTGCGAACCATTCCGTCAGTGGGTCATTGAAGATAACTTCGTTAATGGTCGTCCGGACTGGGATAAAGTCGGCGCGCAGTTTGTTGCGGATGTTGTACCGTTCGAAATGATGAAACTGCGTATGCTTAACGGCAGCCACTCTTTCCTGGCATACCTCGGTTACCTCGGCGGTTATGAAACCATTGCCGACACCATGACTAACCCGGATTACCGCAAAGCGGCCTTTGCCCTGATGATGCAGGAACAAGCACCAACGCTGTCGATGCCGGAAGGGACGGATCTGAACGCCTATGCGACGCTGCTGATCGAGCGTTTCAGCAACCCGTCTCTGCGTCACCGTACCTGGCAGATTGCGATGGACGGCAGCCAGAAGTTACCGCAGCGTTTGCTGGACCCGGTGCGTTTGCACCTGCAAAACGGCGGTAGCTGGCGTCACCTGGCGCTTGGCGTAGCGGGCTGGATGCGTTACACCCAGGGCGTGGATGAGCAGGGTAATGCTATCGACGTGGTAGACCCGATGCTGGCCGAGTTCCAGAAGATCAATGCGCAGTATCAGGGCGCAGACCGCGTGAAAGCGTTGCTGGGCCTGAGCGGTATCTTTGCCGATGATCTGCCGCAAAATGCAGACTTTGTTGGCGCGGTGACTGCGGCATATCAGCAGCTGTGCGAGCGCGGCGCGCGTGAGTGTGTGGCTGCACTGTAACTGACTGATTACCCTACAGACTCACTGGTCAATCAAAAACATATTTGGTTGACCAGTTTTCGTTTTTTGCCCACCTGTACGTGCCAACTTCCAGTGCTAATGGTATAGTTTGAAATTAACGGTCAACGTAAAATTGCCCGGTAAGTAAGCCTGGCGGGCCTACGGATCAATCGCAATTTATTGAATACGCACTCTTTGTAGGCCGAATAAGGCGTTCACGCCGCATCCGGCAATAATTTGATTAATCGCATCTAACGGACACAACATCATGAAATCTGCCACCTCTGCGCAAAGACCTTACCAGGAAGTTGGGGCGATGATCCGCGATCTGATCCTTAAGACGCCGTACAATCCTGGCGAACGGCTACCGCCGGAGCGTGAAATCGCAGAAATGCTGGATGTCACCCGCACGGTGGTGCGTGAGGCACTGATCATGCTGGAGATCAAAGGGCTGGTAGAAGTACGACGTGGTGCCGGTATTTATGTGCTCGACAGTTTACCCAGCCACAATGCAGAGAGCACAGAGGCCAACGTCTGCAATGACGCCGGTCCTTTTGAACTGTTACAGGCGCGCCAGTTGCTGGAAAGTAACATCGCCGAGTTTGCCGCTTTGCAGGCTACCCGCGAAGACATCGTTAAAATGCGTCAGGCATTGCAACTGGAAGAGCGTGAACTGGCCTCCAGTGCGCCGGGCAGTAGCGAAAGCGGCGACATGCAGTTCCACCTCGCTATTGCTGAAGCCACGCATAACAGCATGCTGGTGGAACTGTTCCGTCAGTCCTGGGAGTGGCGGGAAAATAATCCAATGTGGATCCAGTTACATAGCCATCTCGATGACAGCTTATACCGCAAAGAGTGGTTAGACGATCACAAACAGATCCTGGCTGCGTTAATCAAAAAAGATGCCCGCGCGGCAAAACTGGCGATGTGGCAGCATCTGGAGAATGTGAAGCAGCGCTTGCTGGAGTTCTCTAATGTTGATGACATCTATTTCGATGGTTATCTGTTTGATTCGTGGCCGTTGGATAAAGTGGACGCCTGATCCCTCATTTCTGGTGCAAAGTTGAACCGCTTTGCACTATGTATGTTCCCTGAATAATTAATTATGTTCTGCAGAATATATTATGCGTAATTTAATCATTACGTACGATATATTGTTTTGGAATAATTATATATCAGTTTAACGCTGAGAAATTATTCGGAATAATCAGAATATGTTAACGTATTTCCGTTATGTTTAATGACTTTTGTCAAATGATACCTTTTTAAATAAAAAGTCAGTGGATATTCTTTTCTGTACAGTGTTTTATCTTTGGCGGATCTTATAAATCCCTTATGAAAGTGCCAGGGACGCAATGAACATAAAGGAATGATTATGGAATATGAGCATCAACCCAGTGGTGTCCAGCAGCCAGGGCAGGATACAGATGCCACTAAACGTCAGGAGTGCGCAAAATGATGCGCCAATCAGTTCAGACGGTATTACCTGAAAGTACAGGGAACAATACGTTATCGCTGCGTGATTCCGTATGTCGGGATCTCTTTCAACTTTTTAGTTCTCCCCATTCACCGCTACCAATATTACTTGTTTCAGGCATGCCTGAGTGGCAAGGGCATAATCAGAGCGACAAGCTTCTCCAGAGTTGGTATTGCCGCCAGTTACGTTCCGCGCTTTTATTTCATGAGCCACGGATTGCGGCATTGCAGGTCAATCTGAAAGCAGTCTATTGCCACGAGTTGGTCATTAGTCTGGAGATGATGCTGTACCACGATGATGAGCCGCTAACGTTTGACCTGGTCTGGCAGAAGGGGAGCTGGCATAGTTTAATACCGGGACTTTCAGCCAGGTTCAATCTTTAGCCCACGCAGTTCACGCCAGAAACGCTCTGCAACGGGATTCATCCGGAATGCGGGATAACTAATTCGTCCCGATTCAGGACAATGAGCTACCCGCTGCGAATTTCTTGTTGTATGGCGTACTCCGGCAGCCAGATATTCCACAGCTGCCGAAGGCAACTTGCTTGAATAATTGGCCCATGAAGAGCCAAAAAGTGCTGAAACGTAACTCGCAGTGGCATGTCAGGGGGCGGTTAATAAATCGCCCCACACAGGAGTTGTAGCGTTGCCTTTGGCGATTAAACAGCTCAACGCCAGTCGCCTGTTCAAGCGTTCGGAACTGCTTATGCAGTTTCAAACGTCCCTTTCACACACGCTTTGCCGTCTTTGACCATCAGTTTGCCGCGAGCGTATACCTGTTCGATACGCAACTGTGGTGTCATCACTAACAGATCCGCGTCATTGCCCGGCAGAATTTCGCCTTTCCCGTTCAGGTTAAGGAAACCAGCGACGCTACTGGTGAGTGGACGCAGGGCATCGCTGATACTAAAGCCATAGTCTTTAACCAACACTTGCACGGTTTCCAGCAACGTCTCAAAACCCGCAACACCGATATGCGTTAAATTCCCTTCATCGTCAAAGAACGGCTGACTGCCGTTGCCGTCGGAGCTAAGGGTAACGCGAGCCAGCGGAATACCCGCCTGAACGGCGCGGGCAATACCTTCGGCAGGGGCGACCGGTTCGTCAATGCTGCTGGTGATATCGATGGTGCCGCCTTTGCGCGCGAACTCCAGCGCCTGCTCAAACAACGGAACGTTGCGGTTAACGTGGGTCGGCAGCAACTTGCTGATGGGGACGTCGCAGTTCTCAAGAAGGTCATAGATGGGCTGTAACGCCTTTTTGCTGTCGCCCATGTGGAACACGGTGACGCCAGGTTTACCGCCGAGCAAACCTCCAACGCGGGATTCCGCCGCCATATTGGCCAGATGATAAACATCCGGCGCGGCCGAGCGGTGGTCTGAGATGGCACATTTCACGCCAATCACGCGATCGATAATCGCCACATCTTTTTCCACCGAGCCTGTAATGGTACGGGAAGGAACATGATAAGCACCGGTCAGCATCCAGGCGCTAATGCCTTCTTCATTGAGCGCACGAGTCTTGGCGAGTAAGGATTCCGGGTGGCGAGAGATAGAGTCGGTGCCGAGCAGACCAACCACTGACGTGACGCCCGCTTCTGTCAGACGACTAAGCGCGACTTCCGGCGTGCGTGTAGTGGGGCCAGCTTCGCCGCCGCCGCCAATTAAATGGACGTGTTGATCAATAAAACCTGGGCAGAGGATCTGCCCGCTGAGATCGACAACCGTGCAGTCCGGTACGATGTCAGAAGGGATGTTGCTGGCAACGGCGATAATCTTGCCGTTAGCGACGAGGACATCGCAAATTCCTCGATCTTCCGGCGCATATAAATGCGCTCCCTGCAGCAGGGTAAAACCGGCTGCGGAATAATCAATCATGGTAACTCCTTGTTAAATAATAAGCTGCATAACCAGGTTTGACAGCAACGCGTTAATCACGCAGACCGTAATGATATGCGGGTAATATTTGGCATTTACTTCGGCTGTCCCCAGGCAGCGACCGACATTTTGCACCGGGTTGCCCATTAAATACATCGCGGGCAGTAAAACGGTGACATCATGGTCGGTTAACACGCCAGCTACAGCATCCCCTTGTTGTGCCATAACAATCCCCATTATGTATGCTTGTGGCGGCTACGTGGAAAAATTACGCTGCGCGGAGAACCTTCCTGTAAGGATTGAGTTGCAGAAAATTCATAAACACAGTGACAATAACGGCTGGTGAGTAAAGGCGGCGAATACAAGGACGAATGCAAAATGGCAAAATACAACGACAAAGAGCTGGCAGAGACGAGCAAGTTTTTAAGTTTTGTCCTCCGACATAAACCGGAGGCGATTGGCATCGTGCTGGACCGTGAAGGATGGGCGGATATCGATAAGCTCATACTCTGTGCACAAAAAGCTGGCAAGCGGTTAACCCGCGCATTACTGGATACTGTGGTCGCCACCAGCGATAAGAAGCGCTTTAGTTATTCCAGTGATGGTACGTGTATTCGCGCCGTTCAGGGGCATTCGACTTCGCAGGTCGCCATTGCCTTCATCGAAAAAACACCGCCACAATTTCTCTACCACGGTACGGCAAGCCGTTTTCTTGAGGCGATAAAAAAACAGGGGCTGATTGCAGGGGAGCGTCATCATGTGCATCTCTCTGCTGATGAAGCAACGGCCCGCAAAGTTGGGGCAAGACACGGTTCGCCGGTTATCTTAACCGTCAAAGCACAGGAAATGGCGAAACGAGGGATCCCTTTCTGGCAAGCGGAAAACGGGGTCTGGCTGACATCAATGGTTGAGGTTGAGTTTCTTGAGTGGTAAGGGAAACAGCCCTCATGAAGTGACCACTTGTAGCTTAAATAATTGCACTGTGCTGATAAGCGCAGCAATAAACAACGCCGCCGCGCCGCAGAGAGTGGCGCTGGCAAGCGCCGATGTTCCATTGCCAAGCATACTGGTTAGCGCCGGGCCGAGGATTTGCCCAATGCCGTAAATGAGCGTCACAAAGCCTAAAAGATTGAGATTTCCCGGTACGCTCAGTTGGCGGGCGATAGTCATCACCAGAGATGTCGTACCCATAAAGGTACCGCCAAAACCGATACTACTGATGATAAGCAAGAGAGGCGAGTCGCTGGCGAGAGTAAGCAGCACACAGATAGCCTGTACCATTAAATTCGCCGTCAGGCAGGGTAATGCTCCCCAACGTTTTGCTGCCCATAGCCAGCCAAAGCAACCAGGCACAATTGATAAGCCGACTAACGTCCAGAGATGGGCGGTTAACAATGGTGAGCCTGCATCTTTCGCCATGAGCGGCAGGTAAGTCGCGACGATGATGTAACCAAATCCCGCCAGGCCGTACAGAATAGCCAGTAACCACCAGCTCATTATCTGTTGCTCCGTTTTTGCCAATGGCGTTGGCGCGACGGTGTGTTTTTTCGAGGGCATTAAAAGCGTAAGTGCAATCAGCATCATGCCAGAAAGCGCCCCGGCGCCTTGCCATAACGTTTGCGAGGAGAGGGCAAAATGCAGGCCTGCCAGAACATATTCATTGCCCAGCGCGATGCCAATACCAACGCCAGAAAACAAAGCTGCCAGCACAAAAGGATGGAGCGTGTGCTGCATAATCAGCGTCGAACCAAAAATCAGCATTCCAGCGCTGGCGACACCCGCCAGGAAGCGAATCAATAACACCAGGATAAATGACGGCAACCATGCCATTGCGAGGATCAACAATCCGCTCGCCAGGGCAGAAGCCAACAGAAATGGGCGCAGACGCGACGGCTGGTGAAATGCGCCAAACGAAAATAGCAGACTGCCAGCCAGATACCCCGCATAGTTGCCGCTGGCAATCCACGAGAGCTGGCTAAATGAAAACGCCCCTTCCGCCATCATGACGGGCAACATAGGTGTATAAAGGAAGCGACCTAATCCCATACCTAAGGTCAGAACCAGCATCCCGAAAAGCGCGGTGCTGAAAGAAAAGCGTTCTACGGGATGCGAGGACGGGGGCATGTTTAACCTTGTTTGTATTTTTTTGCAATTAACAAGTTAATAACAAAAAAGTGAAACATGCCAGCCTGCTAATGTGATTATTTAGGGGTAAAGCGATAAAAATGATTTGGTTCGCTAACGATATAAATATTACCAGAGGCATCCATCGCAACCCCTTCGGCCTGTTTGATGTTATGTGAAAGGCCGTACTTGCCTTTGGTTAACGACATTTCGCCGATCACGTCTCCTGTTACGGTTACTTCCTGGAGTGCGCGTGATTCATGAGACAACACCAACAAGCTATTTTTTTGTGGGTTAAAATCTGCGCCAGAAACATCATCTAAATTAAACTGCTGCTGTAATGTCTGGTCTTTGCTAATGTGTAATTCATCGTTACGCAACAGCCCGCTCACTTTGTAGACCTCGATCGGATTTTTCTCTTTAAAAAACCAGAAAGTTTGATCGGCAGGAGAATAGGCCAGCCCTTCAAAACCACAATTGGTCGGGGTTTCCTGCAGCGGGATTTTTATTTTTTTGAGGATTTTTACTTCCGAGTTGGCATCAAGTGAAATCACATAAATGGCATAATCGCGCTCATCGCTAATGACAAACTTATTATCGCCAATGTATTCGATCGTCTCGAGATCCTTAACAAAATCCAGAGGAATAGTGCGGATCAAATCGCCATTGGTGGTCATTTCAACAATGGCGGCAGGTTTGTTGATAGTGCTAAACAGGGTATTGCTCTGTGCCGACCAAGTCAGCGAGGAGATATTATTCGTTACGCCTGCAATTTCTTTGCCGTCAATGGTGGCGTGGTAATTCTGAAATGATGCTGCATGATTGCTTTTACGGGCGCAAGATTGCACGAAGAAAGTACACACTGCCACAATGGCAAAAAGAATCACAATAACGGAGATGCGTTTACTTAATGAAATACTTTTTGTCACGGTAATCCCTTTAAGGCAAATCAATAAGATATCGGGAAGTATACGTAGCGATCTTAATAAATCCTTAACGCCGTTCGGCTGTTGCATTACATGAACAGGTTTAAACGCCGCCATGTATTCGTACATTTTCTTTTTGCTGTCGCAGATAGCTTCACTGACCACCAGATCAGAAAAATAGAAGTAGGGGCATTATCGGTTTTGCTGAAACTGTAGCTGCTTTTCTCAGTTCGCCCCTGGCATAATTTTTATCGCTTCCTAAAAATTGCTGAGGGGTAGCAAGGCCGGGAGCTGCGACAACAAATACAAAATCAGACCAATACAACCGCCGACTAGCGTGCCGTTAACACGGATAAACTGGAGGTCCTTGCCAATATTTAACTCGATCTGCCGCGACATATCGCGCGCATCCCAGCTTTTTACCGTATCGCTGATGTGGCGCGTCAGGAATGCCGAAAACTCTGGCGCGACGCGGTGCGCGGCCTGTTCCAGATGACCATTTAACGAGGCGCGCAGGGCATCATCGGCAATTAACGTCTCGCCAAACCACTGTCCTGCACGAGCAATACGTTCTTTCACGCGAGAATCGTCGCTGTTGATATCCGCTTTCAGCCATTCCCGTAAATCCCCCCACAATTCACCAAGATAGCGGTTAAATGCCTCATCTTCTTTCAGATAACTTTTCACGGCATCGGCCCGCGCCGCCATTTCCGGATCGTTTTTCAATTTATCGATCAGCGCGAAGGTAGCGCGATCAAACGCATGGCGGATCTGATGTGCGCGATCGCGGCTGATATCATCAAGCAAAGAATTCACGGCGTCAGAAACCAACTCCGCGCTATGTTCGCCCAGCCATTCAGTGGGCAAAATTTTGGCTTTCAGCGGATGCTCGCTCTCCAGCCAGCGGACGATCTGCTGGGCGATAAACTTGCGTGATTTGTCGCGCTGGAGAAGGGCGATCAGTTGTGCGATTAACGTATCGAGCAGCACCTGATGACGATCGTTTTTGGTCATGCTCTCCAGCATCAGTGCACTGGTGCCGGAAAGATCCACTTTATCGATCGCCTTATGCACCGCACGCTTAAGCAGACGTTGAATACGCGCATCATCGGTCAGTTCGAGAAAACCACTCATGATCTGCAACAGATGCTGTCCAACGCGACGGGCGTTTTCCGGCTGACTAAACCAGTTGCCAATTAACAACGCCGGTTCATGACGCCGGATTAGCGCTACCAGCGATTGAGTATCGAGAAATTTTTCCTGCACGAACTGGCCGAGATTTTCGCCAATCCGGTCTTTATTACGCGGAATAATCGCCGTATGGCGAGAAATAATCGGTATCGGCACGCGGCGAAACAGCGCCACCACCGCAAACCAGTCCGCCAGCGCGCCGACCATCGCCGCTTCGGCAATCGCCTTCACGCCGCTCACCCAAAAATTAGGCGGTAAAAACAGCGTAACGATAAAAGTCGCGGCAGCAACGAGCAGCAAAGAGAGCGCCAGCATTTTGGCGCGTCGGAGTTCAATGATTTTATTCATATCGTAAGAATAGAGCCTGACGGTAAGAAAACGCAAAAAGCGAGATATCTTCCATAAAAATGTATCGCTTGCAGGAGAACAAAAATAGCTTGGAAAGTGCCTCGGGGAATGGGAAATTGCCGGGTGAGAATGGTTTTATTAGTCGCTAAAGTCGGGTCATCTTTTTCAACAGGTGATGGATCGCCATGACAAACTTCACGACCAGCACGCCGCATGATGCATTATTTAAAACCTTTCTCACGCACCCTGACACTGCGCGGGATTTTATGGAGATCCACTTACCCAAAGATTTACGTGAACTGTGCGATCTCGACACCTTAAAACTGGAATCTGCCAGCTTTGTCGATGAAAAATTGCGGGCGCTACACTCCGATATTTTATGGTCGGTAAAGACCCGCGAAGGCGATGGCTATATCTATGTGGTGATTGAACATCAGAGCCGCGAGGACATTCATATGGCGTTTCGCCTGATGCGCTATTCCATGGCGGTGATGCAGCGCCATATCGAGCATGATAAACGCCGGTCGCTACCGCTGGTCATCCCGATGCTGTTTTATCACGGTAGCCGTAGTCCTTATCCCTGGTCCCTGTGCTGGCTGGACGAATTTGCCGACCCGACTACCGCACGGAAGCTTTATAACGCCGCGTTCCCGCTGGTGGATATCACTGTCGTGCCAGACGACGAGATTGTGCAGCATCGCAGAGTCGCCCTGTTGGAGTTGATCCAAAAGCATATTCGCCAGCGCGATCTGATGGGGCTTATCGACCAACTGGTAGTATTACTGGTTACAGAGTGCGCTAATGACAGCCAGATAACCGCGCTGTTAAATTACATTTTACTGGCTGGCGATGAAGCGAGTTTTAAAGAGTTTATCAGCGAACTAACCAGTCGAATGCCACAACACAGGGAGCGAATAATGACCATTGCAGAGCGAATTCATAATGATGGATGGCTGTTGGGGAGGGAGAAAGGGAAAGAAGAAGGGGAACAGAGCCTCCTCCGATTGTTGTTGCAGAATGGGGCAGATCCTGAATGGATACAAAAGATTACTGGACTTTCGGCAGAGCAAATGCAGGCATTAGAGCAGCCCTTGCCTGAAAGCAAGCGCGATCCATGGATCGAATACTAATCAGAGGCTGATGACAAACGCAAAGCTGCCTGATGTGCTACGCTTATCAGACCTACATTATCTCTGCAATCTATTGAATTTTCGCGGTTTGTAGGCCGGATAAAGCGTTCACGCCGCATCCGGCATGAACAAAGCGCGCTTGGCCTAAGCCATGCTGGAACGTGGCGATGGCCCAGCAGAGATAAAACGAGTTACAGGTGATTCGTGAGAGTAAATCAGGTGTTTCGCCACTATTTCGAAATTATTCCATTGCCCGATACACGGCCTCGCCAATTTGCTTCAGTGCTTCGCGATAGGTTTCGCTGAGCGGCAAAGCGCAGTTGATGCGCAGACAATTACGGTATTTGCCGGAAGCCGAGAAAATCGAGCCTGCCGCCACCTGGATTTTCATGCGATACAGCTGCCGCGCGACGCAGACCATATCGACCTGTTCAGGCAATTCTATCCACAGTAAAAATCCGCCTTTCGGGCGCGTAATACAGATTTCGCAGGGAAAATATTCCCGTATCCAGCAGGTATAAAGCGCCATATTGCGCTGATAGTTCTGCCGCATACGCCGGATATGGCGATGATAGTGACCTTCCAGTACAAACGTTGCTGCCGCCATTTGCGTGGACGGTACGTTAAAGCTGCTGGTGGCGTATTTCATATGTAGCAGTTTATCGTGATAACGTCCCGGCGCGACCCAGCCCACGCGCAGGCCGGGCGCAATGCTTTTACTGAACGAGCTGCACAGCAGCACCCGACCGTCGATATCCCATGAGTGAATGGTCCGCGGGCGCGGATACTCCGTTGCCAGCTCGCCGTAGACATCATCTTCAAAAATCACAATATCATGACGCTGAGCGAGAGAGAGAACGGCCCGTTTGCGCGCGTCCGGCATAATAAATCCCAGCGGATTATTACAGTTTGGCACAAGAATGATGCCTTTAATCGGCCACTGTTCCAGCGCCAGTTCCAGCGCTTCAACGCTGATGCCAGTTTCTGGATCGGTCGGGATTTCAATCACGTTCACGCCAATGCCACGCAGCATCTGCATCGAACCGTAATAACAGGGCGATTCGACCGCGACGATATCGCCTGGTTTACACGCTGCCATTAACGCCAGCGCCATCGAGTTATGGCAGCCGCTGGTGATGACAATGTCATCAGCGGTGACCACCGAGCCGCTGTCGAGCATCAGTCGGGCAATCTGCTCGCGCAATACCCGCTGACCGGTTAATGAATCATAGCTGAGAACGGTTTGTAGATTATGCTGCACCACCCGACTTAGCTCCCGCCAGAGCGGTTTCAGGCTGGGCGCTTCGACATCCGGCGTGCTTTTACTGAACGGAACAATAGAACTGTCGCTATGCGCTTTCAACATATCCAACACCTGATCCCACTGGGTAATTTCCACCGGGCGCTGCACCGGACGTGTCATTAGCGGCACTGGCGGCTGGGCTTTATGTTGCGTGACAAAATAACCCGAACGTGGTTGCGGAGTGATGAGCTTCATCGTCTCCAGCGTCTGATACGCCTGCTGCACGGTGCTGATGCTGACGCCGTGCTCCTGACTTAAGCTGCGCACCGACGGCAATTTCTCCCCGTGACGATACAGCCCTTGCTCAATCCGCCCGGCAAGCAGAGTCGCCAGATGTTGGTAACGCGTCATGCTGTATTCCTTCTTTGGACCATACAGAGAGAAAAACCGGTACAGATGAGGCTAAAAAACCGGATGCAGATGCTGTTTTAACCTGTCTGTATGTTAAATAAAAGTAATGTTTGCATCTGTATTGTGAACTGCCAGATGGCGGATGATGAAGCCTCTGAAAGATGAGGGGGCAGCAGATGGAATTTCACGAAAACAGAGCCAAAGCGCCGTTTATCGGCTTCGTACAACTCTGGCAGGCGGTGAGGAGCTGGTGGCTGAAAAAGCAGACCCGACGGGTGTTACAGCAAATGAGTGATGAACGGTTGAAGGACATTGGGTTACGCAGGGAGGATTTGGAGTGAGGGGGGATGTTGGAAATAAATCAGGATATTAACTTTTTATATGTACCCTGGAACAAACCAGGGTACATATGGATATTAGTTGAATTTAATATCAACAATCAATTTTTTGATATAATCTTCTGGTTTCATCTTTGTTTTTTCTTTTATTTGCTGATAAGTTTCTTTCTTAATGTTGATTTCAATTGTTTTATTTTTATTGATAATGCACGCAATTGGTAATAATAGCAATAATGTAATGGTTATAATTATAAGAATTATTTTTGAATTCCCATGTGAGTCAGATTTCTTCATTTTTTGGAATGTTCTGCTCATTACTGGATTAACTGCTGAAGAAATTATAATCATAATGATAAAAGCAGCTAAAAAATTTAATGTATATTTTGCGTAGTAACTTTCAGTATTCATATTAAAAAACAGCAACCACACCAGTGCACAAAACAAAGTCATGCCAAAACATATAAATGAAATAATAAAGCCAATTTGTTGCGTTCTTTTATCAAGTTCAGAGAGGAATTTCTCACCAACTCTTTGATATTTATAGGGTGAAATAAGTGCATGGACGGCATTGAAAAATATATTTGTGCAAATCAAAACAAAGAATATATTGATTGGTATAAATCCTATAAGTGTATAAAAGAAGAAGTCTTGTTGAAGATAGTACGGTAATTGATCATTAACTTCCATTAACAATGTTAATATAAACCCGAAAGAAACATAAAAAAACAAACCTTCCTCACGTAATTTTTCAATGTATTTTTTGAATTTAAAATCTTTAACCATCTTCAGCATAGCTATTCCTTATTGTAAATAATATGGCCGGGGTAGAAAATGCGACCCCGGCTATCAACGTATTTTTATGTTGGCAAAGCAATTTTCCCCGTTAGCATATCAAACATCAGATAAGCAAAGCCCTTTGCCCGAGCTGGATCGGATAAATATTGCACCATAAATTCTTGCCGAGCGTCATTACTGTCCATTACAGCATTATCAACTGCCTGGAGGAAATCACCAAGAATAGCTTGTTCTGGCGGATTGTTTTTAATTTGTGTCATAACATTTTCATTTTCAGTTATTTTGTTATACACCGCAAAAGCATTGCTGATCATATCTTTGTCGGTCAAATGGTCGCTAATGAATAATTCATTCATCCGAGAAAGCACCTGCGATAAAAACTCCTCTTTTTTATCTTTCGCTTTTGCCGTACCAATATCATTACTTGCATCCAGCGTATAGTCAGGCGTTTCTTCCTGTAAGCGTAAATCTTGTTCATGGATTTTCGATAAGCGATAGTGACTCATCTCCACATTACTGAGATCAATTTCATCCTCTTCCAGACGCTGCTCATGCAGCAGCGGGCGTAAATGGCGGGCAAACAGGCTTAGCTTTTCCAGATCCTTGTCATCGTATTCGACGATCTGCGACATAAACTCGTAAAAGCGAACAAAGCTGCCGAGATCTTTCTTAAAAATCTCCAGACGATCTTTTTCCTGTTTACAGGCTTTAAAACTGTTTTCCGCATTGGTGATTAACACAGTATCGCCCGTTTTTTTGGTGCGCTCGAACATCTCTTTGGCGGTCAAATAGGCGTCTATCGCCATCAGATAACGCTTTTTCCAACGTTCTACCGCCGGTTTGCAGATATTACTGATTGCCGCATTCGATTTATTTTTGATGAAGTACGCCTCGCAGAACTGCTCGACTTCATGCCACTGAAAGATCTGCGTAGCGCGCAGTTTTTCAAACAGATCGAACACCTGCTGCGGATCGCTGACATCGGTCAGTTCCGCCGTCTGGTAATAGGGCTGGAATGCGTTGAGGATCTCGCCCGGAACGTTGATAAAATCGAGGACAAAAGTGCCTGATTCCTCTTTGCCCGGATAGGTGCGGTTCAGGCGGGAAAGCGTCTGGACACACTCGACGCCACCGAGGGGTTTATCCACGTACATTGCGCACAGCTTTGGCTGGTCAAAACCGGTCTGGAATTTATTGGCGACCAACATCACCTGATAATCATCGCTGTCGAAGGCTTTGCGCATATCCCGCTCTTTCAGGCCGGGGTTCATGTTTATTTCAGTAAATTTCTGGTTTAACAATGCCTGGCTGTTAGGGTCGCCTTCCTGGAATTCAACTTCCCCGGAAAACGCCACCATCGCGCTGATTTTCTGGTAATTGTTCTCGCTAATGTATTTATCAAACGCCAGCTTATAGCGCACGGCGGCTTTACGTGAACTGGTGACTACCATCGCTTTGGCCTGGCCGCCAAGCAGATGCATCACATGTTTGCGGAAGTGCTCCACAATCACCTTCACCTTCTGCGAGATATTGTGGTCGTGTAGTGTCACCCACTGGTTGAGCTTTATCTTTGCCTTTTTGCTGTCGACTTCGCGGTCCTTGTCTTCCAGCTTTTGCAGCAACTGATATGCCACTTTGTAGTTGGTATAGTTTTTCAGCACATCGAGGATAAAGCCTTCTTCGATTGCCTGGCGCATGGAGTAGACGTGGAAGGCCTCAGGTTTATTGGTTTTTGACGCCGGTTCATCGGGATGTGGGCACCGACCAAAGAGTTCCAGGGTTTTGGATTTTGGCGTGGCGGTAAAGGCGTAGTAGTTCAGGTTACTGCTGCCTTTCCGGGCGGCAACGGTCGCATCCAGAATATCTTCTGACGACAGCACCACGTCATCATCCATCTCTTCGCTCATCAGCACTTCTTTAAGCTGACGGGCGGTGGAACCGCTCTGCGAGGAGTGCGCCTCATCGGCGATCACCGCGTATTTACGCTGTTTCAGGCTGACGCTGTTTTCGATTGCTTTCAGTACGAACGGGAACGTCTGGATGGTGACAATAATAATCGGCTGCGAGTTTTCTAGGGCGTTGGCGAGCTTTTCCGATTTGGAGCCGTCGCCCTCTTTGTTATTAATGCGCCCGACCACGCCGTCGGCGTGTTCGAACTGCCAGATGGTGTCCTGTAGCTGGTCGTCCAGCACCGTGCGGTCTGTCACCACGATAACGGAGTGGAACTGTTTTTCCCCGTTCGCGGCGTACAGACGAGAAAGCTGGTGGGCGGTCCAGGCAATGGAGTTCGATTTACCGGAACCGGCGCTGTGCTGGATCAGGTATTTATGGCCGGTTCCTTCAATCGTCGCGGCCTCCAGCAGTTTGTTGACCACATCCCACTGGTGATAGCGCGGGAAAATCAGGCTCTCTTTCTTTGTTTTCAGCCCGTTCCAGTCCTCTTTTTCTTCAATCTGCAAATGGACGAAACTGGCGAGAATTTTTAATAGGTTGTCGGGCAGAAGCACTTCATTCCACAGGTAATCGGTGGCGTAGCGGCTGGTATCTTCGGGGATTTCGTTGCCCGCGCCACCGTCTTTGGTGCCTTTGTTAAACGGCAGGAAGAAAGTGCTGTCACCGGCGAGTTTGGTGGTCATAAAGACGTCATACTGGCTGACGGCAAAATGCACCAGCGCGCCGCGCTTAAAGGTCAGCAGCGGTTCAGGTTTATTGGTAGCGGGATCTTTCGGCAGGCGGGTCTTTTTATACTGCGCAATGGCGTTCTGCACCGCCTGTTTAAATTCGGATTTCAGCTCCAGCGTGGCGACAGGCAGGCCGTTGATAAACAGCACCAGATCGATACGCCATTTTTTAGCTTTTACGCCCGTTTCTGCAAAGACGTTATTTGAGGCATACGGGCTGTAGACCAGTTCCGGCACGATACGGCAGATATTTTGCTGATAGCGCGCCAGCGTTTCCGGGTTGAGGTTGTGTTCCGGTTTAAACTGACACAGCGAAAAACGCGCGTTGCGGATTTTCAGGCCGTGGCGAAGTACGCCGAGCGTACCCCAGGTGCGCGACTGAATATCAGTGGCGTTGCTGTCGGCTTTTTTAAGCTGCGCGACCAGCGTGTCGAGGAAATGGCGTTCGGTATCGTTAGGGTAAACGCGGGCGAATTTCTCCCACTCCTGCGGGTGGGTGGTCTGCATGAAGTTTAAGGTGTCTTGTGCGTATAGTGCTCGTTCCCGGTCGTAGCCGTCACCTTTGCCGACAATCCAGCCTTTTTCCACCATCTGCGCGATGATGTCGTTTTGCAGGTTCACCTCTTTTGTAATGTCGTTGCTCATGCGCTGGTCTCCGTGGGTGTTTCTGCTTTGGGGATGGGGGCGGCCCAGTTGCGTAGATCGATTTTGCCGGTGACGGCGGCGGAGATAAGGGCGGTACGGCGTTCTTTTAGGAGTTCAATATTATCTGTACTATGCTCAATCAATTTTTTATCTAGAGAAATATATTTAGATATATAAGTTCCGATATTTATTTGCTCTTGATATGGTGGGATTGGAATATATAAATCAGTAATTCTTTCAACCGCAAGCCCCGGTTGTGCAGCAGAAACTGAATATTGGTTTAAGTTCATTATTCTTAATAATTCTCCTAACCATATTGTAACTGCTCTTTCGTTTGGGGTGACAACAACAGCATGTTCTGAAGCCCAAAATTTTCCAATTGCGTAATTTATATTTCCGCAAAGAGCACCTTGTCTACCAATAAGAACATATTCACCATTGTGTGTAAAATGAGAATAATATCCTCTTAATCCATTTCCACCATAAACAGGATAGTTTCCTTCTGGTTCTATTGAGTTGCTGGTTATAAAATAACCGCTTTTTAAATCAGCAAACCATTTTAACTTACATATATGCCAGTGTTTCGGAACTTCTCCCAACCACTTTACCCCAGAATCTTTCATCGGCACATCAGGATTTAGCCCCTTGGTCACAGCATGGCTAATCACTGCCTGATGTTTTTCTTTCAGCAGTTCAATCAGTTGCTGTTGTTTTTCTATAAGGTTATAAATTTTTGTTGTTTCAAATTCAAGAAAACATGCGATGTTTTTTTGTTCGGCTATTGAAGGAATACTTATATGAATGTTCTTTAATTCTTCTCCATTTACATGAGGGATACCCATACCAGTTGCATGTTTCCGCATTTCTGGTTCGATTGCAATGCATAAATACCAGTAATATTGCATGTGCAAAGGATAAATAAGCGTTGCAGAGGCCATCGTTGAGGATAGAATACCCTTTTGGCCTTTAATTAAATTCCCCTGCATTAGAACCATCCCAAATAATAAGTGGTTGTTCCTCTAATGCAATACGAATATCATTAGATACTATAGCGTATTTATCTATGGAGTTATTTCTTAAACAATCCATAGAAAGATAAGGTAGGGTGTTTTTAGTTGGGGTATCGAGTAAAGTAGAAGGATTTTTTCCCTTAGTATAATATGCGACGTATTTATGCTGTAACGTTTCCCAATGAGCAGGTATCGCCCCCAACCACTCAACCCTGGAATCCCTATACTCCGGATACGCCTGATATTTATTTAACCCCGCCATCAGGAATGTACCTCCTGAAGCAGTTTCATAATCTCAGCGCTTACCGCATCCAGATCCGCATCAATCTCCTCCAGCGGCCTTGGCGGCTGATAAACATAAAAATGGCGATTAAACGGAATTTCATAACCCACAATCCCGATATCCCCATCTTTCGCATCGCGCTTATCGGCGTTAATCCACGCATCCGCGACATGCGGCAGCACTTCTACTTTGAAGTAGCCCTCGATCAACTCGCTGGTAGATACCGACGGGGCCAGCGGCACATTCTCGTTATCACGCAGGTCGCCATCCGGCTCAAATTCCACAACCTTTCCGTGGTACTCAAACGCGCCGTACAGCGGTTGGGCTGCTTCTTTCAGTACCTTGCTGATTACTGGCTCGGCATCCGGATTTTTGCGGGTGATGGCATCAATAAACTGCTTGTTCTCTTTCGCATCCAGCTTCACGCCTGCGGTTTTGAGCGCCTCTTTCAGTGTCAACTGGAACTGATTAAAGTCATTGCTGACGGTCTCTTTGCCACCCGCCTGCATCCCCATCGCCGCCTGAATACGCTGCGCTTTTTCCATTAATCCGCGCTGGGCCAGCCATAATTTACTGTCGAGCAGATCTTTAATTTGCTTCTCTTTCAGCTCGGTAAAATCGGCTTTGAGAATGGCGCGGGCCTCACTTTCTACCCCTGTGAAGTCACCGTCGTTACCGTCCTGCCACTGGAAAGCAAAGGCGTCATACAGTTGCTCCATCGGCGCGTTAAACGGCTTCGGCGCAAAGCGCAATGTGGCAATGGCGTCATCGGTGATCTGAGCCGACAGGCGTAACGGGCGCTCAACGGTGATGCGACGATAGCCAAATTCGGTGCTGTGAAAGACTTTGCTGGCAAAGGTTTTTGCCGCCTCGGTTTTGGTTGTTGCGGGCTGGCGTCCCCGGCTGGATTTTTGCTCTGGTGCTTTCTCCAGGCCTAACGCCGCAAGCGTGGTGGTGGCAACGGGTTCGAAATCGCCAAACGTGCGGGTGATTAAACGTATATCCTCCTCCCCGAGAATATTGCGTTTTGACCCCAGCGATTTACGCATCTTGCCGCACAGGTTGCTGCCGTCGATAAGCTGAACTTTGCCTTTGCGTTCTGGCGCTTTTTTGTTGGACAGCACCCAAACATAGGTAGCGATACCGGTGTTGTAAAACATGTCGGTTGGCAGAGCGATAATGCCTTCCAGCAAATCCGCTTCCAGAATGTAGCGGCGGATCTCGCTTTCACCGCTGCCCGCGCCGCCAGTGAATAACGGGGAGCCGTTAAGAATGATGCCGATCCGCCCGCCACCGCTTTTGGCATCGCGCATTTTGCTGATCAGGTGCAGCAGAAACAGCAACGAACCGTCCGAGACGCGGGGCAGGCCGGGGCCAAATCGGCCATCAGCACCTTTGAGTTTGTGCTCGTCGTTGATGTCGCCTTCGATCTTTTTCCAATCCACGCCGAAAGGTGGGTTAGAGAGCATGTAATCGAATTTTTCTGCGGGGAGTTGATCGTTGGAAAGGGTGTTGCCGAGTTTGATAAGGCTGACGTCCTGGCCCTTAATCAGCATGTCAGCTTTGCAGATAGCGTAGGATTCCGGGTTTAACTCCTGGCCAAACGCGCGCATCACGGCATTCGGGTTTTGTTTGTGGACGAACTCCATACCGGAGGAGAGAAAGCCGCCAGTTCCCGCCGTTGGATCGTAAATGGTGCGGATGATGCCGTCTTTATTGAGCGCATCATCATCATCGAAAAATACCAGCGAGGTGGTCAGATTGACGATATCACGCGGGGTAAAGTGCTCCCCGGCGGTTTCGTTAGAACTCTCGGCAAAACGTCGGATCAGCTCCTCAAACACCAGCCCCATATCGTGGTTGGTAACGTGCTCCGGGTATAAATCTGCTTTAGCGAATATTTGCACCACTTTGAACAGTAAATTCGCATCAGCCAGTTGCCCGACAAACTCGCTGAACTTGAAGTGTTCGAAAATTTCGCGGGCATCCGAAGAGAACGACTGGATATAGTTTTCCAGGTTGTCCTGTATGCCATTTTGCCCCATTTTGCTGAGATCCATCGCTGAGGCGTTAAAGAACGTCAGGCCATTAGTCGCCCGCAGGATCATTTTCTCCTGGGCTTCCTCCGGCAGTTTCATAGCTTTTACTTTTTGCGCCTCGGCAATGACCGCGTCTTTCGTTGTTTCGAGTACACATTCCAGACGACGAAGAAGAGTGAAAGGGAGAATAATTCGCCCATATTGTGATTGTTTAAAATCGCCGCGTAACAGGTCGGCGACAGACCACAGGAAGGCTGCAATCTGGCTAAAATTAGTTGATGACATAAAAAGCATTCCTTGCCCTGAAAAAGAGGGGGATATTCAATGTGAAGTGAATGCTTTGTTATATCAAACTATCGTTGCGATGATCAAAAACATGATCATTTTCAATATGTTATAAATATACATTGGAGGTATTAATTGTTCTAATGAATGCGTTTTGAGGTGTTTCTTAATATATTTTGATTTATCCTGGAATGGTATTTTTGCAGAAACAAAGACGCTAACTTTTATTTTTTATTCGCAGCATAATGACACCGTTTGCCAGCGCAATTTGACAGGAGTCATTCATGAAAGCCACCGAAGCCCGATTACTCGATTTTCTAAAACGCTCTCAGCAATTCGTTATTCCCATTTATCAGCGTACTTATTCATGGTCAGAGGAACAGTGCCGCCAGCTCTGGGACGATGTAATACGTGCCGGGCAGCGTGATGATATCCCGGCGCATTTCATCGGCTCGGTGGTGTATATCGAACAGGGCCTATATCAGGTTTCGGGGATCTCGCCATTACTGGTGATTGACGGTCAGCAACGCCTGACAACGGCGATGTTATTGCTGGAAGCGTTGTCCAGACATCTTGGCGATGACGAGGTGATGGATGGTTTCTCCGCCATGAAATTACGAAACTATTATCTGCTCAATCCGTATGAATCGGGCGAGCGTGGTTTTAAGTTACTGCTTACGCAAACGGACAGAGAAAGCCTGCTAGCATTGATTAGACAAAAACCGCTGGCAGAAAATTGCTCTCTACGCGTGAAAGAGAATTTTGAGTTTTTCCATGAGCAAATAGGCAAACTCCATGGCAATTTCAACGCGTTATGTCAGGGCCTTTCCAAACTGCTTATTGTGGATGTCGCCTTGAATCGCGGTCAGGATAATCCGCAACTTATCTTCGAAAGTATGAACTCTACAGGGAAAGCGCTGAGTCAGGCGGATCTAGTACGCAACTATGTTTTGATGGGGCTGGAGCCAGAACATCAAAGCCAACTGTACGACGATTACTGGCGGCCCATGGAGTTGGCGTTTGGTCAAAAGGGATATAGCGAATATTTTGACAGTTTTATGCGTAACTATCTCACGGTAAAAACCGGAGAGATCCCGCGTATTGGTGATGTGTATGACGCCTTTAAACGCTATGCGCGCAAACCAGGGGGGATGGATGGAGGCATGGAGGCGCTGGTCGCGGATATTCGTACCTATGCGGATT
Source organism: Escherichia sp. E2748 (assembly GCF_005781125.1). Taxonomy (NCBI): domain Bacteria; kingdom Pseudomonadati; phylum Pseudomonadota; class Gammaproteobacteria; order Enterobacterales; family Enterobacteriaceae; genus Escherichia; species Escherichia sp. E2748. Next base: position 41,239 of record NZ_VATP01000004.1, on the reverse strand, counting down.
ATTTTTGTGCAATGGCGCTGGATAGCGAAAAGGATAAAACCTTAAAGATCGCATTTCAGGATCTACGCGAGCTGAAAGTCGATGCCGCCTGGCCGTTCCTGTTGGTGCTTTATCACGACTATAAACAGGGAATTCTTTCTGCCGCGGATTTTTTAAGTGCCACGCGTTTAATTGAGTCGTATATCTTCCGGCGCGCAGTCTGTGCCATTCCCACCAACTCATTTACCAAAACCTTCGCCACGTTTTACAAAGTGCTGGATAAAGAGCGTTACCTTGAAAGTATTCAGGCACATTTACTCAATCTTCCTTCTTATCGCTGTTTTCCTGATAATTGGGAATTTCAGACCGAGTTGAAACGGCGCGATCTCTATAACTTTCGTAATCGTAGCTACTGGTTACGCCGCATTGAAAATTATGGGCGCAAGGAACGCATTCGCGTGGATGAATACACCATTGAGCATATCATGCCGCAAAACAGAAATTTATCAGCAGCATGGCGTAAGGATCTTGGTGAGGGCTGGCAGCGGGTCCATACAAAATATCTGCATACGTTGGGTAACCTTACTTTAACGGGATATAACTCGCGTTATAGCGATCGTGCTTTTGCGAAGAAAAGAGACATTGAGGGCGGTTTTAAGGAAAGTCCATTACGGCTGAATGCCGGGTTAGGACACTGTGAAAAATGGGATCGTGCGGCGATTCAAAAGCGAGCCGATCGTCTGGCTGAGATGGCAATTGAAGTGTGGGCGATCCCGGAACTTCCGGTTGAAGTGCTGGAGCGCTATCAAATGATCGCGGAACGTGGAACAGGTCATACGCTTGCTGATTTTCCGCAACTTGAAGAGGGTTCGCCTACCCGCACGCTTTTCGACGACCTTTCTGATGCCGTTATGGCGCTGGATGCCGGGATTACGCAAGATGTATTTAAACTCTATATTGCGTTCAAGGCGGAGAATAATTTTGTTGATGTTATACCGCAGAAAAGCCGCTTAATCTTATCGTTATATTTACCTTTTCCTGAGCTGCTCGATCCAAAGGAAATGGCCAAAGATGTCACTGATTCAGAGCGGAGGGGTTATGGTGACGTTGAAGTAGGTTTCAGCGATCTTTCTGAGCTTCCTTATGTGATGGGATTAATTCATCAGGCATTTGAAAAGCAGATGGATAGCGTGGAAGGATAATTTTTTACCAGGGAGTAGTTTCTGGACTTGCTCCCTCTCTGACAAGGCGCGGCACCGTACAGCTTTATAATTGAACGAAGAATATCTTTACAACACAAGCTTTGCATCCACACTTTGTAGCAGCCGCAATAATTCAGGTGAATTGCCAGGATTAAGAAAATGATTGATCAAGTGTTATTTATTATAAGTGTGATATATCTCAAGATAAATTATATTGATGATATGTATGTTTTGTAATATATAACCCATTTATATTTTACGTTATGCTCTGTAATGTTTAACGTTACCTGATTCTCCAGGGAGTGTGTTATTCATTCCTTACATGGTCAGAATTATTGTAGAAATCGTTTAGAATGGAGTCGCTCCTGATGGCTGATGTCACTTATCCGCTTGATTATAATAACATTCTCTCTTTTGATTTAGAGATAACTCGTGATGGTAAATTCAGACATTTAGGAGCGGTTCTTGCTGATGAGATGTTAAATTTAAAAAACAACCAGGATGAAGCTATTAGCCAGTTGGATGACCTGGCGAAGCGCGCAGAAGTAGTCCTTGGACACAATATTCTGGATTTTGATCTGCCCTGGCTTTCAGCTCAACGTATACGACCTGAATTTCTCTTCGATAAACCGGTCATTGATACCCTTTATTTATCTCCTCTGGCTTTTCCCGCGAATCCCTACCATCGGCTGATCAAAGATTATAAACTTGTACGAGATAGCATCAATGATCCGGTTAATGATGCTAAGCTTTCATTACAAATATTTATGGAGCAAATAGAATCATTAAAAAATCAACCCGCTGAGCAATTGCAGCTCTATCAGTATTTATTTGAAAATGGCGTCTCGAGTCACTTTAATACTAAAGGTTTGGCTGCTGTATTTGCATCATTGACGGGCCTGGCAACGATTTCTACTGTTGTCCTGCCAACATTAATAAAATCAGTAGCCCGGGATAAAGTGTGTCCGAATCAACTCGGTCGGGTAATTTCGGATGCACTTAAGCAACCTCTTCAGTTATTACCTCTGGCCTTTGCATGTGCCTGGTTGCCCGTATCGGGGGGGAATTCTGTTTTGCCTCCGTGGATATGGCGGCGTTTCCCCTCGACGGCAGAGATTATTCGTCAATTACGCGAGGAGAAATGCTTATCTGCAGAGTGCCGCTACTGTCGTGAAAACCATAATGCACGACTTCATTTGCAGCGTATTTTTGCCCTGGATGACTTCCGTTCTCTACCAAATGGCATCCCCTTACAACGCAATATTGTTGAGTGTGGTTTAGCGAATCGTTCCTTGCTTGGGATATTACCCACGAGTGGGGGAAAATCATTATGTTATCAACTTCCTGCGATCGTCAGGAATTTGCGTAATGGTTCATTGACAATTGTCATCTCGCCCTTGCAGGCCTTAATGAAGAATCAGGTCGATAATTTACAGCAAAAGGCGGGAATAAAAGGAGTAGCAGCGATCTCAGGAATGCTAACGCTACCTGAACGTGGCGCTATTCTTGAACAGGTGCGTCAGGGCGATATTGCTATTCTTTATCTTTCGCCGGAGCAATTACGCAATCGTGCCGTAAAACAGGCTATCAGGCAGCGACAAATAGGTGGCTGGGTGTTTGATGAGGCACATTGCTTGTCAAAATGGGGCCATGATTTTCGTCCTGATTATCTCTACTGTGGTAAGGTTATTGAGGCTTTCGCGCAGGAGCAAAATGTCCAGCCGCCGCCTGTTTTTTGCTATACCGCAACCGCTAAGCTGGATGTCATTAATGATATTTGCCGACATTTTAAAGAGAAACTTCCTCAGCCTTTGTCGCGTTTTGAAGGTGGTGTTGAGCGAATCAATCTGCACTATGAAATTCTGGAAAGTTGCGGCTTAAGCAAACTCAGTCAGATTCTGTCACTCCTTGAGCAATATTTTGGTGATAATAAGCACGGATCCTGTGTTATCTATTGTGCGACCCGTCGTTCCGTAGATGAGATTGCCGATGCGTTGTCCCAACAGCAGTCTCTACCTGTCGCACGTTTTTACGCCAGGCTGGAGAGCGGAGAAAAGAAAGATATTCTCGAAGGTTTCATTGCTGGTCGATATCGTATTGTCTGTGCAACCAATGCATTTGGTATGGGAATAGATAAAGATGATGTTCGTTTAGTGATACATGCAGAGATCCCCGGTTCTCTCGAAAACTACCTTCAGGAAGCAGGTCGCGCTGGACGAGATACTCTTGATGCTCAATGTATTTTGTTATTTGATGAGCAGGATATTGAAAAGCAATTTCGTCTCCAGGCGATTAGTGAGGTCAGCTTTAGCGATATTCGTGCAATATTTAAAGGGATTAAGAAAAAAGCGAATGATAATAACGAGGTTGTCGCAACGAGTATTGAGCTTATTAACCAGCCAATGATAGAAACTAGCTTTGCTATAGATGATAATAATGCCGATACCAAGGTAAAAACAGGTGTGGCATGGCTTGAACGGGTGGGCTATGTTTCACGAAACGATAACATTACTCAGGTATTTCAGGGAAAAATTAAATTTTCCTCCCTGGATGAAGCCCAGCAGAAAATTGCGCCATTGAATTTAAATTCTACTGCAAAAGCGCTCTGGAATGCAGTTTTGCAGGCGTTATTAAATGCTAATGATGATGATGGACTCAGCGCTGATAGTATTGCCAATGATGCTGCTCAGTATCTTTCTCAGGCATCTGGAAGTATGCAACATATTGAAGCTAAAGATGTCATGCGAGTGCTGACACAAATGGCAGATATGGATTTAATCTCAAAGGGTTTATTGTTAACCGCCAGAATGAGGGCTAAGGGTAAGGATAATGCACGACAGACTACCGAACTGATCCATAAAATTGAAATTGAAATGCTGAACTTAATGATGGAAGATCAGCCTGATTTCACACTTGGCGAATCCTATCCTCTGCAAATAAGTTTATTAAATCAACGGATAATTGAAAAAGGCTATCTGCGTAGCAATACGACGTTAATACAAAATCTTTTATTTAGCTGGTCCCAGGATGCCAGGAAAAATGGTCAAAAAGGGCTGATTGGTTTCCGTTATGGCACAAGAAATAGCTATCAGATTACTCTTCACTATAGTTGGTCAGATATCGGAAAATATATACGCTTACGTCACCAGGTCACTTTTTCTGTACTCAATTTCTTGTATGCATTAGTCGCCGGTAATGATGAAAGTAATGTCAAGAAAGTGATGCTTTCATTTTCGCTGGAGCAGGTTATTGAGTACATGCGTAAGGACGTCGATATTCTTCCATTGATTCAACAACGTGATATTGATAATGAGCAACAGTGGTTGATCGCCGGGGCTGAACGAGCGTTGCTTTACCTTCATGAGCAACATGCGATTATTTTACAGAATGGTCTGGCGGTATTTCGTTCGGCGATGTCGTTGAAATTAGAAGTAGATAATTCACAGCGCTATGTAAAATCCGACTATCAACCTCTGGCTCAACATTATCAGCAGAAAATTCTACAAATTCACGTTATGAATGAATATGCGCGCCTGGGGCTGGAACAACCAAAATTTGCGCAGCAACTGGTCAAAGATTATTTTTCTCTTGATACAGACTCTTTTGTTCCCTTGTATTTTAAAGGGCGTCGAAAAATTCTTGACCTGGCAACAAGTGAAAATTCCTGGAAACGTATTGTAGAAGACCTGCATAATCAAAGTCAGGAACAAATCGTTCAGGGAAGTCTTGAACAAAATATGTTAGTCCTGGCAGGACCAGGCTCTGGTAAAAGTAAAGTCATTATTCATCGCTGCGCTTATCTTATGCGTGTGAAGCAGGTGGATCCAAAAAAAATTCTCATTCTTTGCTATAACCATAATGCTGCTGTTTCATTGCGTCGGCGATTAAAGAATTTACTTGGTCGGGATGGTGCACGCGTTATGGTGCAAACTTTTCACGGTCTGGCCTTAAGTCTCTCTGGATACATAGTTGAGCGTAAAGACAATGATGAGATTGATTTCGAGAATATTCTGCTTAATGCAATAAAATTGCTTAAAGGTGAAGAAGCTCAACTCGGCCTGGAGGCAGAGGAGCAACGTGAACATCTTCTGGGAGGCCTTGAGTTTCTGTTGGTTGATGAATATCAGGATATTGATGAACAACAATATCAGTTAATCGCAGCGTTGGCGGGCAAGAATGAAGCCGAAGATGAGGTTCGGCTCAACCTAATGGTCGTTGGTGATGATGATCAATCTATTTATGGTTTTCGGGATGCTAACGTCCGGTTTATTCGCTTATTTGAAAGTGATTACTCGGCTAATACCCATTACCTTACCTGGAACTATCGCTCGACAGCGAACATCATAGCCTGTTCGAATGATCTGATTGCTCACAATCATGAGCGAATGAAACATGAACATCCTAGTGTTATTGATATAGCCCGGCAAATGTTACCCGCAGGGGGCGTGTGGAGTGCGCTTGAACCATCTAAGGGTAAAGTGATCATCCAGCATTGTAATGGTGCCGCCCAACAAGCGGCGGAAGTGGTAAGACAAATTAAATTTATCTTACAGCAACAACCCCACTGTTCATTAGAACAGATCGCCATTCTCGCCCGTAATGGCATAGATAAAAACGAATTAGTTTGGGTACGCTCTGCGCTTGCGGATGCGGAAATTCCGTGCCGTTTTTCGCTCGATAAAAATTATGGTTTTCCAGTTCGCTATTGTCGGGAAATTGAATATTTTCTGGATTGGTTGCGTCAACAGGGGCTCACACCGTTAACGCCCGATGAATTACGTCAGACATTACCATCGCAGGAAGAATCTAATCGTTGGCATAATATTATTCACGATTTGATTGAACAGTGGGAGCTTAGCCAGGGGAGTGAACCACTGCCAGCCGCCTATTTTGCCCATTTTATTCAGGAATATTTAAGCTCACAACGCAGGCAAGTCCGCTTCGGTAATGGTGTATTGCTCAGTACAGTGCACGGTGTTAAAGGTGAAGAGTTTGAACATGTGATTATATTAGATGGTGGCTGGCAAAACGTTCTTGAGCAAAAGCCAGAAATTGGTGAAGAGGAGCGTAGATTATTTTACGTCGGTATGACGCGAGCAATATCCCGGCTGGTCATCATGTGTGATGATAAATTACACAATCCCCATCTGGCTTTACTGAATAGTGATTTTGTTTATCATCAATATAGTCAGGCTGTTGCGCCTGATATGTTGCGGCGTTTCTCAATTCTGGGGCTCCGACAGATGTTTATAAGCTTTGCTGGGGCATATTCTGCCAGCACGCCCATTCATAGTGCGCTTAATGATGTACAAGTCGGAGATGCTGTTAGTCTGGTTGCTTCTGAAAATGCGATAAAGGTGGTGCATAAGCAAAAAAATATTGCACAACTTTCTAAGGCAGGGCGAGAACAATGGTTATCTTCTCTTGCTCATATTAAACGTGTGGAAGTATTGGCGGTTATCTTACGCAGTAAAGAACATACATCAGAGGAATATCAGGGATCATTAAAGGTGGATCATTGGCAACTCCCCGTATTGCTGGTGGAAACGCATGGAAATACCAATAGCCCACATTCTTAATGTGAGGCTGGGCAATTGAAAAATGGTTGGGAGGCGGCCCAACCATTTTCTTTTTTTGTGCGGGCGTGAAGTTTACTTCCTCAACCCCGCAAACGCCGCCCGAATCTCTTCCTCCGGCAACTGAATCCCGATAAACACCATTGTGCTATGCGGTGTTTCATCACCCCATGGGCGGTCCCAGTCGGCGCTGTAGAGGCGCTGAACGCCCTGGAACAGCAGGCGGTTAGGTTCGCTATCAATCCATAGCATCCCTTTGTAACGCAGCAGTTTATCTGCCGATTCCAGCAGCAGGTTTTCCATCACCCGTGAAACTTCGCTGATATCTACCGGGTAATCCAGTTCCACCACAATCGACGAAATATCGTTTTGTTTGTCCGCGATAAAGTGAAAACGTGGCTTGGTGCTGACGACGTTTTCTTCCAGCATAAAACCGTTGGTGTTGAACAGCAGGCCCAGGTCGATGTCGCCGTGGGTGACGGTGTAGACCGGTGCGCGGGCGTTGATGCGCGCCAGGCGTTCACGCAGTTTTTCTGCTTCGCCCGCGACGTCGGTTTTAGTCAGCAGAATACGGTCGGCGTAGCCAACCTGCGACTGGGCGATGGTGAACTGGTTCATCTGCTCATCGGCATGTACCGCATCCACCAGCGCAATCACGCCGTCCAGCAGGTAACGCTGGCATAAAATCTCATGGGAGAAAAAGGTCTGAATAATCGGGCCGGGATCGGCCATGCCGGTGCATTCAATGACCAGGCGATCGAACTGAATATTGCCCTTGTCGAGATTATCCAGCAGGTCGAGTAGTGCGTCTTCCAGCTCGTTGGAGCGCGAACAGCAGATGCAGCCGTTGGTCAGCGTTTTGATCTGCGTGGCGCGGTCGCCAATCAGTTGATCATCAACGGAGACTTCGCCGAATTCGTTTTCAATCACGGCAATCTTGTAGCCGTGTTGTTCGTTAAGAATATGGCGCAGCAGGGTGGTTTTGCCCGCGCCTAAAAAACCGGTGAGTAGGGTAACTGCAATCGGGTTCATGCTCTCTCCATTAACAACAGCGCATACCGCCTTTACCATCGCCGCCGTAGCGCGCGTTCTGGCGTTCGCGGAAGAATTCTTCATAGCTCATGTACGGCTTGTCGGGATGGTTGGTCTTCATATGCTCGACGTAGTTGTCGTAGTCTGGAATGCCAATCAACATCTTCGCCGCCTGGCCGAGATATTTTTTTGCCTGTCCTAAGTTACCAAACATTTTGCCTTCCAGATATGCGTAAAGCCCGGAAGGTCCGGGCTGGGGATTTGCCGGATGCGGCGTAAACGCCTTATCCGGCCCACGATAGACACTTTGTAGGCCGGATACGCGCAGCGCATCCGGCAACCGGTTAGTGGTGCGAAGAGATCTTCACGCCGCCTTCCGGGATTGGAACGTACGGTGTTTCTTTGTCAGTACGTTTGTCGCTGTTACGCACCGCAAGCCAGGTTTTGAAACCGTAGAAGATGATGCTGTACACCACAATCAGGAACAGAATACTCAGACCTGCGTTGGTGTAGTTGTTCACAACGATGTGGTTCATGTTGGCAATCTGCTGCGCCGTCAGGTCAGTACCGTTAGCAATCTTCTCTTTGTACTGACTCGCCATGTAGAAGAAGCCTTCCATCTGCGGGTTGGTGCTGAACAGTTTCAGGCCCAGCGCCCAGGTGGTGCAGATAAGCAGCCATACAGCCGGAACAACAGTTACCCAGATGTATTGGGTGCGCTTCATCTTAATCAGCACAACGGTGCCCAGTACCAGCGCCACGGCTGCCAGCATCTGGTTGGAGATACCGAACAGCGGCCACAGGCTCTTAACGCCGCCCAGCGGATCGACCACGCCCTGATACAGCAGGTAGCCCCACAGACCCACACAGCCCGCCGTACCGATGATACCGGCAACCAGAGAGTCGGTTTTTTTCAGGAACGGGATGAAGTTACCCAGCAGGTCTTGCAGCATAAAGCGGCCAGAACGCGTACCGGCATCCAGCGCGGTCAGGATGAACAGGGCTTCGAACAGAATACCGAAGTGATACCAGAAGCCCATGTCAGCCATCGGCAGAACTTTGTGGAACACGTGAGCGATACCTACCGCCAGCGTCGGCGCACCACCTGCACGGTTCAGGACAGAAGGCTCACCAATGTCTTTCGCGGTTTGCAGGATCTGCTCTGGCGAAATCACGAAGCCCCAGGAGCTGACGGTCGCTGCCGCGTGTGCGGTAACGTCTTTCAGTTGCGCCATGATGATTGGCGCGTTCTCGCCACCCATTTCATGCAGGTTAGGCATGGTGATGCCAAGGCCCGCAGGCGGTGTGTTCATCGCGAAGTAAAGACCCGGTTCGATGATGGACGCAGCAACCAGCGCCATAATCGCCACGAAGGACTCCATCAGCATTGCGCCGTAGCCGATGAAACGCGCGTCGGTTTCATTAGCCAGCAGTTTTGGCGTCGTACCGGAAGAGATCAGCGCGTGGAAGCCAGATACCGCACCACAGGCGATGGTGATGAACAGGAACGGGAACAGAGCGCCTTTCCACAGCGGGCCAGTACCGTCAATATACTGGGTCATCGCAGGCATTTTCAGTTCCGGGTTCAGCACCACGATACCCAGCGCCAGGCCGACGATAACGCCGATTTTCAGGAAGGTTGCCAGATAGTCGCGCGGTGCGAGGATCAGCCATACCGGCAGCAGTGCGGAAACAAACGCATAGCCAATCAGCGCGAAGGTAATGGTGGTGTCTTTAAAGGTCAGTGCCGGACCCCAGTACGGATCGTGAGCAATCACGCCACCGAAGTAGATAGAGGCAACCAGCAGCACGATACCAATGACAGAGACTTCACCCACACGCCCCGGACGGATAAAGCGCATGTAGATACCCATAAACAGCGCAATCGGTACGGTTGAGCAAACGGTGAAGACACCCCACGGACTTTCGGCCAGGGCTTTAACCACAATCAGCGCCAGGACGGCAAGGATGATGATCATGATTAAGAAACAGCCAAACAGCGCGATAGTTCCCGGTACTGGCCCCATCTCTTCTTTGATCATCTCACCGAGAGATGCGCCGTTACGGCGAGAGGAGATAAACAGCACCATAAAGTCCTGAACCGCACCGGCCAGCACTACCCCCGCCAGCAGCCACAGCGTGCCAGGCAGGTAGCCCATCTGCGCGGCGAGAACCGGACCGACCAGCGGACCAGCACCGGCGATAGCGGCGAAGTGGTGACCAAACAACACGTAACGGTTGGTCGGAACGTAGTTCAGACCGTCGTTGTTAATAACCGCAGGCGTCGCGCGCGTGGGGTCGAGTTTCATCACCTTCTGGGCGATGTACAGACTGTAGTAGCGATACGCCACCAGATACACCGACACAGAGGCGACCACGATCCACAGGGCGCTGACGTGCTCCCCCCGACGTAATGCAACTACCGCGAGGCAGAATGCACCGATGATTCCGAGAATCACCCAGGGTATGTGCTTGAATAGTTTTTTCGTATCCATAGTAAAACCTGGCATTTTACTCGTCGTCTTTTGGCTTACGGGTGCGGCAGCTGCGTTCGTTCACCTCTGTCACTTACTTTTGTAAGTGACAGGGGATTCACTCACTTGCTGCCTTCCTGCAAACCAAAATCCATAGAGTAATTTGTTAATCATAGGCCGAAGCCGTTCTAGGTTTGCGTTGCGTTTGAGGAGGTAAATTGACCGCTATCCTGCAGTGATGTTGCCAGAGTTACGCGCGCGTAAAGTAAGGTAAATAACTGAGTGGTTATATTAGGGACGTAAGCGGTCAGGAATGGCGGTGAGCGGTTGGGCAAGAATTATTCATTAGGCTAATATGTGATTGAGATCACGAATTTTTTTGCCTGGATAGATTTCTCGTTTGCGCCTCAATAATTGCCAGATGCGCCATGCTTATCTGGCCTGGATAGATTCTGCAATGTATTGAATTTGTAGGATTTACCAGACCGGATAAGCCATTAACGTCAAATCCTTATCAGGGATTTAATGTGGTGAAGGTGGCTGGTGCGCCAGGGCAATTAACGTTTCGCTGCGAGAGGGGGAAAGGGGTTCTCGTGGTTGCGGTAATGGCCAGCCGTACAACCATCGAGCGGTAGCGGCGCAGGTTCTCCCCTGACAGGCTCCCATGCCGCAGCGGGTCGTTAATTTGGCCTGCAGCCAGCTTTGTGCTTGCTCTACATCGCTACAGCGAATGTCTTCGCAGCGGCAAAGTAGCGTTTCTGGTATCGCAACGCGCTTGAGACTTTCGGGCAGGGCAAAGGTTTTATGAAGTGCAAGGGCGAAGCGCTGCCACCCGGCACGTTTTTGTTGCAGAAACTTGGTTTCATGTGCGCGATCGGCCGCACAAAGTCCGGCTATCTCACCTTCTATCAGCGCCAGTTCACTGCCACCAAATCCAGTACATTCACCGGCTGCATAGATGTTTTTAACCGAGGTTCGCTGCAGTTCATCCACCTGCACGGCATCATTGCTGATGGCACAACTGAAGAACAACCCAGGTTCAAGATTAGGCACCAGACCATAGCCAATAGCCAATTTGTCGCATGGCAGTGTGATTTCCCTACCATTGTGTCGGAGGGTGACAGCACGCAATGTGGCGTCGCCGTGAGCAGCGATAACCTGGCTTGCACTGAGATAACGACGAGGAAATAATGTCGCCAGTTGGCGCAGCTTACCCGGCCAACGCCATAGCCCGAGGCCAAAGCGCAATAGCGCTGCGCGTGGGGCTTGTTCCACAATCGCCACCACTTCGCCTCCGGCACGGCGAACGGTGTCAGCAACGGCCAGTAATAGTGGCCCGCTTCCGGCAATAACCACTTTTTGATTCGCCATGTGCAGCCCCTGTTTCACTTGTGCCTGTAACCCACCCGCGCCACTGACACCGGGCAGCGTCCAGCCTGGAAACGGTAATGCAAGTTCACGAGCACCGCAGCAGAGAATCAGCTTATTCCAGCTTACTGTGCCGTAGTCTTCTGCAGTTTCGAACAGTACACAATTTTCGCTGCGGCGGGCGATTAACCTCGCTCCGTTGAGCACACGAATCCGCGATTCGTTGGCAACGGCATCGCGGTAATGGCGGGCCAGTGGAGGAACCTGACTTTGTGGGCCATCGCGCCAGATTTGACCGCCAGGACGCGGATTATCATCAAGAATGATGACCTGCTTATCGCACTTTGCTGCGGCCAGAGCAGCTGATAGCCCCGCCGGGCCTGCACCGAGAATTAAAATGTCACACTGTAAGGTCTGCATATCCGCTCCTTTCAATCTGCATGTCTGGCTGGCAAAGGGTCTGACAACCTGGTACCCGACGACCATTAACGCTCACCCGACACTCCTGGCAAACGCCCATGCCGCAGAAGGGCGTACGTGGTTGCCCGCTCACCGAAAGGCGCGTAATGGGGTTATCAGTTAAGGCCAGTGCCGCCGCTACGCTAATACCCGTCGGGACAAACCAGGGCTGTCCGGCAATAAAAATTCGAATGGTGCCACTCATGCGCTGGCCTCCAGGGAGATAAGTCTGGCGGGTAGCCAGGGGGCAGGAGATACGAGGCTGCGTTCACCCAGCAACTGTGCGGCTAACAGCGACGCGCTGGCGGGGGCAGTGGTCACGCCAAGCCCTTCATGACCAAGAGCCAGCCAGACGCCAGCACGGGAAGGATGCGGGCCGAGAAGGGGATTACCATCCTGCGAGGCGGCGCGAAAACCGCTCCAGCAACGAATAATATTGAGCGTTGCCAGAGACGGCAGAAAGTGTTGCGCTCTGGACAGCATCGCGGCCAGGAGTGGAAGGTCCAGTTCGCGATCCAGGTTATCGAACTGACGCGAAGAGCCAACCAGCAGTTGGCCGGTGGGACGAGGCTGCACATTAAAGGCCACTGACGTGCCGCCGCCGTGAGCACTGGCGCCGTAGCCAAGTTCAACCAGTTGGTGATTGACCAGTGGACCATAGCGATCAGTAATCGCCAGTTGGCCTTTCTTCGCGCGCAGCCATGGCTCCCCCAGTAACGTATTGGCCCCCAGACCACTGGCGATGACGATCGCGTCGGCGCGTAATTGGCGACCGCTCTGTAATGTCACTGTTGGTTCTTCCAGACGAATGGCCGGATCAACCAGATGTGTCAGCTTATCGCCCGCATTGGCAATAAACCAACGGGCAACGTTTGGGGCGTAGACGATGCCATCGCCCGGCACCCATAACCCGCCGGATAACCCCGGGCGTAGCATAACTTCTCGCTCGGCCAATTGTGCGGCGCTTTGCATTTCGCTGTTTACTTTCTGCGATGCCAGACGTCGCTGCTTCTCTCGGGCAATTTCCAGTTCTTCTGGTGTTTCCGCCAGCCACAATGTGCCACAGCCGCGCCAGGCACAGTTTTCCGGTAACTGAGGCGTCAACGTTCGCCACAGTTCCAGCGACCAGGCAGAGAGCGTCAGTTCTGCGGGATCATCATCCATACAGACCAGATGCCCCATTCCTGCAGCTGTAGCTCCGGCTCGGCCGTCGTCAATTAACGTGACTCTCACCCCTCGTTTTGCCAGTTGCCATGCGCAGGCGGCCCCGATGATGCCTGCGCCGATGACAATGACCTCCGTGCTGTTCACAGGCTAATCCCCCAGCAGAAGGGATCGTCCGGATTAAGGAGCAGGCGATTGTCGCCGCATACCCAGGCTTCTCCACGAATGGTGGGAATAATCTTCTCGCCATGGCGGGCATAGTGAGCCGTAAACTGGCTACCAATAATACTGGCCTGGCGCCAGATATCGCCGGGGGCGAGTTTTCCGTCCTCTGCCAGACAGGCCAACTTGGCGCTGGTGCCTGTGCCACAGGGAGAACGATCCCACGCTTTGCCAGGGCAAAGGACGAAGCTACGGCTATCCGCCTGATCGTCATCGGCAAAAAGTTCGATATGATCGATAATGCCACCATTTTCACCGACGATACCCGCATTATCGAGTCCTTCCCGTACCGCCCAGGCGTATTCAGTTAACTGCGGGATTTGTTCCGGCACAATATCAAATGGATGATCATTAATAAGAAAAAACCAGTTGCCACCCCAGGCGATATCACCTGTAACTGTACCCACCGCCGTTTCCACACTTACCTGTTTTTGCCAGCGCCAGGCCGGAACGTTTTCAACTGACACACTGCCATCGTCATGCAATGTGGCGTTTACATCTCCAACAGGGGTTTCAATGCGATGAACGCCTGGTTTAATACGATCTAACCAGGCCAGTGAAGCAACAAGCCCGATAGTGCCGTGCCCACACATATTCAGGTATCCAGCATTATTGAAAAAGATGACACCCGCCGTGGCATGAGGGGAAACCGGCTCACACAGTAGCGCGCCGACCAGCACGTCGTTACCGCGTGGCTCAAGAATTATGGCTTTGCGCCAACTGTCAAATTCCCGGGCAAAACGTTCGCGCCGTTCGGCCATGCTGCCGCTACCGAGATCGGGAAAGCCATCAATAATCAACCGGGTCGGCTCGCCTCCGGTATGGGAGTCGATAGCCCTGAGTTCAGTGATTTGGTGAGGAACATGCATGCTCTGGCTCCATGTGGTTAACGAAATGTTTCTAAATGCTGGCGTAATTGCAACTTTATCGCTTGAAGGGTTTCTGCAAGGGAAATGACGAAATCAGCACAGTGAATTATTTCGCGACACCAGGAGTGGTCATATTTTTTTAATATTAATCATCTTGTTAGTGATGTGTTAGACCAAGAACAAGCGTTCGTCAGTAGTGAGAGCAACGGAAAGTGGAAATACACGGAAGGATCGCAAAATGCGCTTTCAGTACTTGTCATGTTAACTAAAGGTTAATAAACATTCATCCTCAATCGCTATGAGGAACAGCTATGTCCAGCATATGTCATCAGACTATTGAGTTTTCCCCTTGTGAAGAAACTGCGCTGGCCGTTGATGAACTTAGTCAAATTTGCGAGGGGCTGGCGCGGCAGCGTCCACAAAATATTCAGGCATTGTTAAATGCACTGGCACTGATTGCGCCACTTCTTAACGCCATTCCTAATGTGGTGTTTTTTATTAAGGATGTGCAGGCCCGTTATCTGTTAGTCAATATGACGTTGGCGCGACGCTGCGGGTTTAAAAACGTGACATCGCTACTGGGGAAGACATCGGCAGATGTTTTCCCTTCTGCACTGGGACGAGGATATACCGAACAGGATCTGCGTGTGCTACGCGAAGGGGTTGCGTTACGTGATCAACTGGAGATGCATCTCTATAACGGGCGCGAACGCGGCTGGTGCCTGACGCAGAAACTGGCACTGCGCGATATGCAGGGGCGTGTGATTGGAATGGCGGGGATCTCACATGATCTCCAGGAAGCACATGCGCGTCATCCTGCCTGGCAACGTCTGGCGATCATCGATGAGCACATTCGCAATCACTACCACCGCGCGATCTCTATGGAAGAGTTGACTGAAATGAGCGGAATGTCTGTGGCGCAAATTGAACGCTACTGTAAGCGGATTTTTCACCTGACTCCTCGCCAGATGATCCACAAAGTTCGACTGGAAAAGGCCACTGAGTTGCTTGCAGGAAATACGCCGATTACCGATATCGCTTTGCAGTGTGGTTATACCGACCACAGTGCGTTCAGCCGTCAATTTAAGGCGATGACAGGCTCAACACCGCGTGATTTTCGGATGACGTTGGTCGGGTAGCACGACAAATCGCAACCGGGCATTGTGCTAATTTCGTCATCCTGGGGAAAGAAAATCGACAAGCCGCCAGCGCAAGGAGAGGTCAATCTGTTAATGAGGATTCACTTTTAATTCACATTAACGCAACAGGTTGACAATAAGGAAACCAAAGATGAGCAATAAAGCGATTAACTGGAGTGGCGTTTTTCCGGCGGTTAGCACTCAGTTCCGTAGTGATTACTCACTTGATTTGGATGCCACCCATGCGGTGATGAAAAACCTGGTTAAAGACGGGGTTTCTGGCCTGGTAGTGTGCGGTAGCGTAGGAGAAAACACGTCACTTACCACTCAGGAAAAACTGCAAATCATCGAAGTCGCGAAAGATGCTGCTGGCGGAAAAATTCCGGTGATTGCCGGGGTTGCTGAGTTCACCACCGCCTTTGCCCGGACGATGGCAAAAGAGGCCGAGAAGGTCGGTGTTGATGGCGTTATGGTGATGCCTGCTTTGGTTTACTCGTCTAAACCTCATGAAACTGCAGCGCACTTCCGCAGTGTGGCAATGGCGACCGACCTGCCGATCATGGTCTATAACAACCCACCGATTTATAAAAACGATGTCACCCCTGATATCCTGGAAACACTTGCTGATTGCGAAAATATTGTCTGCTTTAAAGATTCCTCTGGTGATACTCGTCGTTTTATCGATCTTCGCAATGCGGTAGGAGATCGCTTTGTGCTGTTTGCAGGGCTGGATGATGTCGTGGTTGAGAGCATTGCGGTGGGCGCTGAAGGCTGGATTTCCGGGATGTCAAACGCCTTCCCACGCGAAGGTGAGACGTTGTTCCGTTTAGCAAAACAACAGCGTTTTGACGAGGCTATGGCGCTGTATCGCTGGTTTATGCCGCTGCTGCATCTCGATGCGCGCCCTGACCTGGTGCAGTGTATCAAGCTGTGCGAAGCCCTGTTGGGGCGTGGCAGTGAGGTTACTCGCCCGCCGCGTCTGGCGCTGGAAGGTGAAACGCGTGCCCAGGTTGTGGCGATAGTTGAGAAAGCGCTGGCGACTCGCCCTGCGCTGCCGGACGTGGGCCTTTGAGGTGGGGAGAGACTATGACTGAAACTTTCCCTTTCACCGGGCAACAGTTCATCGCCGGGCAACGTGTTGCCAGCGGTGAACCGTCGCTGGTCAGCCTGCGAGCGCAGGATGGCGAACCTACCGGGCAACGTTTTTACCCGGCCTCCGCGGAGGAGGCCGCGCAGGCGGCTATTGCGGCGCAGCAGGCTTTTGTGCGCTATTCACAGACCAGCGTCGGGCAACGTGCCGATTTTTTAGAAACCATCGCCGATGAACTTGATGCGGCAGGCGACGAACTGTTCGCTACGGCACATCAGGAGACGGCGTTACCCCTGGCGCGTTTACAGGGAGAGCGGGCAAGAACCAGCGGGCAGATGCGCATGTTTGCCGGGTTATTACGTCGGGGCGATCTGTTTGAGGTAAGAATTGATACTGCGTTGCCGGAGCGTCAGCCTTTGCCTCGACCGGATTTGCGCCAGTATAAAACGGCTCTCGGGCCGGTGGCGGTATTTGGTGCCAGCAACTTTCCACTCGCTTTTTCTACCGCCGGTGGTGATACAGCAGCGGCACTGGCTGCAGGATGCCCGGTAGTTGTGAAAGCGCATCCTGGGCATATGGCAACGGCAGAAATTATCGCATCAGCGATCGCTCGTGCCGTGACTAAATGCGCCATGCCCGCAGGCGTATTCAATATGATTTTCGGTACTGATATCGGTGCTGAACTGGTGAAACATCCCGCAATTCAGGCGGTGGGTTTTACCGGCTCATTACGTGGTGGCATGGCACTCTTTCGTTTGGCCCAACAGCGTCCACAGCCGATACCGGTTTTTGCCGAAATGTCGGCTCTCAATCCCTTTTTCATTCTGCCGCAAGCGCTATCAGTACGTGCCGATACGCTGGCCCGCGATTTAGTCGCATCGTTCACGCTGGGATGTGGACAGTTCTGCACTAAACCAGGCCTGATTGTGTTGCTGAAGGGGGAGAAAAACGCGGACTTTTTGCAGCAACTGGTTGAGAAAGTGAATGCCGCCTCACCGCAACTCATGCTGAACGCCTCCACGCTTGAACACTATCGCCACAGCGTAGAGAAACTGGCAGGACATCCGACAATTCAGTGTTTGGCGGGGGACGATAATCATCAGACCGGACGTGCAGAAGCTCGTCTCTATCAGGCTCAGGTGGCAAGCGTACTTGAAAAAGATCCTCTGTTGCAGGAGGAAGTGTTCGGGCCGCTCGCGATTGTGGTTGAAGCCGCTGATGAAGCGGAGTTGTTGCAGGTGATTAACGCTCTGCAAGGGCAACTTACTGCCACACTTCAGGCGGATGAGGATGACCGGCAACTGGCTGGTCGTTTATTGCCGTTGTTGGCTGATAAAGCCGGACGCGTATTGTTCAATGGCTATCCCACCGGCGTCGAGGTTTGCGATGCCATAGTACACGGTGGTCCGTTCCCGGCAACCACCGACGCGCGCGGCACGTCCGTAGGCACGCTGTCCATTACTCGTTTTCTGCGCCCGGTATGCCTGCAAAATGCACCCGCTGCGCTATTACCGCCTGCGTTGCAGGACAGTAATCCATTAAACCTGCTGCGCCTGGTTAACGGCCAGTGGACCCGGGAAGCCATTTCCTCCTTGTTGACTCATTGAAGGGCATCACTATGACAATTCCTTCTACCCAAAGCACGCAAACCGTCGTTGTTGAGTCGGGGAAGTTTAAAAAGCAGTTAACGCTCACCGACTTGACCTTTATTGGTCTGGGGGCGATTTTTGGTTCTGGCTGGCTGTTTGCTGCCAGCCATGTCGCTTCGATCGCTGGCCCAGCCGGGATTGCTTCCTGGGTTATTGGCGGTTTTGCGGTGTTGCTACTGGGGATTATTTACTGCGAACTGGGGGCGGCGCTTCCCCGCGCGGGCGGTATTATTCGTTACCCGGTATTTTCGCACGGCGAATTGATGGGCTATCTGCTGGGCTTTATTACCCTGATTGCCTTCTCCAGCCTGATCTCCATTGAGATTGTAGCCGCACGGCAATATGCTGCCGCCTGGTTTCCGGCGCTGACGCAGACGGGGAGCAGTGACCCGACGCTGTTAGGCTGGGTGGTGCAGTTCTTACTGTTGTGCTTCTTTTTTGCCCTGAACTACTACAGTGTCAAAACGTTCGCCCGCTCGAACAATTTTATTAGTGTGCTGAAGTTTCTGGTGCCGTTGCTGGTGGTAATAACGTTATTTGCCTTCTTCAAACCGGAGAATCTGCATATACAGGGTATGGCTCCATTTGGTATGTCAGGAGTGGAAGCGGCAATTAGCGCGGGTGGGATTATCTTCGCTTACCTTGGGCTGACACCGATTATCTCCGTTGCCAGCGAGGCGCAAAATCCGCAACGTACCATCCCATTTGCGCTGATCCTCTCGGTAATTCTCTCGACCATCATCTACGTTCTGCTGCAGATAGCCTTTTTGGGTAGTATTCCTACTGAATCGCTAAGTGGGGGTTGGGCGGAGATCAGTAAGAACTATTCGCTGCCGTATCGTGATATCGCCATTACCCTTGGGATGGGCTGGCTGGCATTTATGGTGGTATGTGATGCTATTGTGTCTCCCAGCGGCACTGGCAATATTTACATGAATGCGACACCGCGCGTGATCTATGGCTGGGCGAAGGCGGGGACATTCTTTAAAACCTTTACTCATATCGATAAGGAGTCAGGTATTCCACGTCCGGCACTGTGGCTGACGTTTGGTTTATCTATCTTCTGGACGCTGCCGTTCCCGTCGTGGGAGCAATTGATTAGCGTGGTTTCTGCGGCTCTGGTACTGAGCTACGCCATCGCGCCAGTTACAGCTGCCGGGCTGCGTCGTAATGCACCAGATATGCCGCGCCCGTTCCGCGTTCGTGGTTTTGCGGTGCTCGGCCCACTCTCTTTTATGATTTCCGCGCTGATTGTTTTTTGGTCTGGTTGGGGAACGCTTTCCTGGCTGCTGGGGCTACAAATCGTAATGTTTGTGGTTTACGTGGTTTGTAAGTCGAAAGTGCCTGTTCAGCATGTCAGCCTGGCGCAGCAGATTAAATCTTCATTGTGGCTTATTGCCTTCTATGCCCTGATTATGCTGTTTTCCTGGTTGGGTAGTTTTGGCGGTAGCGGCATTATAGGTCACCCGTGGGATACTATCGTCGTCGCGCTGATGTCGTTGGGAATTTATTACTGGGGCGCATACACCTGCCTTCCTCGGGCGAACTTTAACGGGGATGAAGAAGAATAAAGGAGTAGAAAATGGATAGAGTAATCCTCTCGTTATCAGAGGCTTACGCACTAGCCTATCATGCGCTCATCAGTAACGGATTTAGTGAGCAACATGCGGTGGTGATTGCGAAAAACGTTACCGCCGGGGAGCGCGACGGTTGTGCCTCGCACGGTTTATGGCGACTGCTGGGGATTGTTGACACGCTGCGAAAAGGGAAAGTCTCTGCCGATGCTCTGCCGACAGTGGAATCTCAGGCTCCGGCAATCGTTAAGGCCGATGCCAAAGGTGGCTATTCGCTGTTGGCTTATCAGCAGGCACTGCCGTTACTGATCGAGAAAACGCGTCAGTGCGGGATTGCAGCACTGGCGATTAATCATTGTGTTCACTACTCCGCCTTATTTGCGGATGTTGAACCGCTGACTGAAGCCGGACTGGTGGCGCTGGCGACCACGCCAAGCCATGCCTGGGTTGCGCCGAAAGGGGGGCGCAAACCTCTTTTTGGTACTAACCCAATCGCGTTTGGTTGGCCGCGCGACAAGCAGCCGCCATTTATTTTTGATATGGCGACCAGTGCGGCGGCACGCGGGGAGATTCAGTTACATCAGCGAGCCGGGAAATCACTTCCTGAAGGTTGGGGGATCGACAGCAATGGCAATGCCACCACCGATCCACAAGCTGTGCTGGACGGAGCAATGTTAACCTTCGGCGGTCATAAAGGTTCGGCACTGGCAGCGATGGTGGAGCTGATTGCGGGGCCACTGATTGGCGATATGACCAGTGCTGAGTCTCTTGCGTGGGATAACGGTGCAGGTGGTTTGCCATATGGTGGAGAGTTGATCCTGGCACTCGATCCGCAGCGTTTTCTTGGTGAGGATGCCGGGAGGCATCTGGCAAGGGCGGAAACACTGTTTAGTCAGATGCAGGCACAGGGCGCGCGCCTGCCAGGAGAACGTCGCTACCTGGCACGATTGCGCAGTGAGCAACAGGGTGTAGAGATCAGCCAATCACTCTATGACGATATTCGATCCTTAAGTAGCTGATAGATACTAAAGGATATACATACAATTAATGGCGGGAAGGATCCCGCCATCTGCGCTATCAAAACAACGTATCCAGCTCTGCCAGTACGTTGTAGTCGTCATCAGTCAATAACAACGTTTTCCATTTGTCGAAGGTCAGGCACGGATGGGAAGTGCCAAACACCAAAATATCCCCCACCTGCACGTCGCTATTAGCTGACAATTGCAACATGCAGTGCTGATCCATAATGCCGACACTGCGAATAGCCTCAGGATCAAATGCCAGTGGCTTGCCGTTGCGATAGTGGGCGACTGGTTGCGGCAGTCCGGCGTCGAAGGCGCAATCACGCTTACCAAAATTAACCACTGCACGATCGGCCTCCGGCACCGATTGCACCATGGCGACCAGTTCCAGTGCAGATGTGAGATCGCCTGCCAGATCGCAAGCCACGGGATCACGGGCGATCAATTGCTGTTGCGCGATGTCGTAGATCCCTGCGTCATGGGTGATGTAGCAGCCTGGGCGAATGACGATTCGGCAGTTAGTCGGTTTTTCTGCCGCCAGCCAGATATTGCACACCACGTCATACCAGACCGTGCCTGCTCCGGTGAGAATAAACTCGCCATCAACCAGACTCGCCATATCACAAGCCAGTTGTGCGGCATCCCGCAGCAGCGCTTCTACCTGCGGCTGTGGATCGTCACCGTGTAAAACACCTTCATATAACTCAAGCCCTCGCAGACGTAATCCTGGTAATTGGGCCGCTTGTTTAGCCAGTGCCAGTGCGGCATCCGTTGAGCGGCAACCACAGCGCCCGCCGGGAACCCCCAGCTCAATCATCACGTTCAGCGTCTGTTGCTGGCTGGCAAAAAAGACAGACAAAGCGCGGGCGTTCTCAATGCTGTCGATACAGCAGATAAAATCGACTTTCGGGTAATGCCGTTGCAACTGGGCAATCAACTGCATATTCGCCTTGCCGACCAACTGGTTAACCATCAGCACACGCTGAATACCGCTCGCCATTGCCGCACCAGCCTGCCACGCGCTACCGACACCAATTGCCCAGGCACCAGCCGCCTGCTGCGCCTGAAAAATCCACGGCGTCATGGTGGTTTTACCGTGCGGTGCCAGCGAAACGCCGCGCGCGTCAGCATAGCGTTGCATCCACATAATGTTGTTCTCCAGAGCCTGCTTTTTAATGATCGCGGCAGGTAAACAAACATCTTCGGCAAGGATATTTGCGGGCATTTGCATCAGGGCAGATTTATGGGGAACCAGCGGCTCCGAGTGGTATTTCATAACATTCACCTTTTAAAGATTTCACTGTATCGGATGTGAGTATCATTTTTAACTAAATGAAATATAAACATTTAGTTTATTTATCTTATGATTTATGAATAAAAGTATCAGAAAATCATCTGGGTTTTGCGTAGTTTTCCACTGTTTTTCATCCTTGTAAATGGTTAACTTATCACCATTGCAGAAATGGAGTGACGAACATGCAGGTTGACTGGTTATTCAAAAATGTGACGGTTATCGACGGCAGCGGCGGCCCTGAATTTCGCGGTGACGTGGCAATAACAGGTGATCGGATTGTCGATATAGCCCCTGCGCTTAACGTTACGGCGCAGCAGGTCATTGACGGTGAAGGACGGGTGCTGGCACCAGGGTTTATCGACGTTCATACCCATGACGATATCAACGTTATTCGCATCCCGGAATATCTGCCAAAAATCAGCCAGGGGATCACCACCGTGATTGTCGGCAACTGCGGGATCAGTGCAGCGTCGGCGAAAATGAAAGGCGAAGTCCCTGACCCGATGAATCTGTTGGGGGAAGCGGAGCACTTTATTTATCCCACCGTTGAAAGCTATGCCCAGGCAGTGGAAGCAGCCAGACCGTCACTGAACGTAGGCACGCTGATTGGTCATACGGCGCTGCGTAATAATCATATGGACGACCTGTTTCGCCCGGCGACGGCGGATGAAATTACCGCTATGCGTGCCGACTTACGTCTGGCGTTGAGTCAGGGGGCGCTGGGGTTAAGTTCCGGACTGGCTTATGCCACGGCATTTCAGGCGACTACCGAAGAGGTAATGGCGCTGGCGGAAGAATTAGCCGGTGAGAAGGGGGTTTATACCACTCATCTGCGTTCTGAATTCGAACCGATTCTGGATGCGCTGGATGAGGCGTTTCGTATTGGGCGTCATGGCAAAGTACCTGTTGTGGTTTCCCACCATAAATGCGCCGGGGCGAAAAACTGGGGGCGGACAAAAGAAACGTTGGCCTTTTTTGACCAAATGCGTCAACACCAGGAAATTGGCTGCGATGTCTACCCTTACTCAGCCAGCTCTTCAACGCTGGATCTCAAACAAGTCACCGACGAATTCGATATTGTGATCACATGGTCACAAACACATCCGCAGCAGGCCGGGAAAACACTGGCGCAAATCGCCACCGACTGGCAGATGAGTATGCTGGAGGCCGCGAAGCTGCTAATGCCTGCCGGGGCTATCTACTACAACATGGATGAGCGCGACGTCCGCCGAGTGTTGAGTTATCCGGTTAGTATGATTGGCTCTGACGGCCTGCCTAATGATCCCATGCCGCATCCGCGTTTATGGGGCGCTTTCCCTCGTGTGCTGGGTCACTATTGTCGTGATGAAGGCTTATTCCCGCTGACCACGGCTATCCACAAAATGACCGGGCTTTCTGCCAGCCGTTTTTGTCTGCCCCAGCGTGGACTGGTAAAAGTCGGCTATTTTGCGGACCTGGTGTTGTTCGATCCGCAAACCATTCGTGATGTTGCCAGTTTTTCTGATCCCAAACGCCCGGCAGAGGGCATTGAGGCGGTGATGGTGAACGGTGTTATGAGCTATGGTCGCGATAAACATATTACAGGCCGTGCGGGCCGTTTCCTGCGCCGCCAGACCTCACATTAAGGAGTGAATATGAGCATTAAACGTTACGGTACGGAAGGTGGAACAGGCACTGGTGGGCAGCATTTGCCGTTTGCCAGGGCGGTTGAGGCGGGCGGCTGGCTGTACGTCTCCGGGCAAACCCCCATGAAAAACGGTGAAGTGGTAGAAGGCGGTATCGTTGAACAGTCACGACTGGCGATCCAAAACTGTGTCGACATCATGACCGAAGCCGGTTATAGCCTGGCGGATGTGGTTCACGTGAAAGTGATCCTGACCGACGCCCGCTATTTCCAGTCCTTTAATAAAGTATTCAGAGAATTTTTTGGCGAGAATCCGCCTGCACGTATTTGTTGTGTGGCTGATCTGGTTGTCGATTGTAAAGTCGAAGTCGATGTGACCTGTTATAACGCGACCCGCTAATAAATTTAAGAATTAAAAAAACAGACCGCAATTGAGTGCTGAATACATTCAGCACTCCGGGAATTCTTACATTATTTTCTCTCTACTGGCAGGATGTGAATTATGAACAGTCATATCTTTTTAGTCGGCTTTATTATTTATGCCATCGCCATGATTTGGCTTGGTTGGTTTGTTTCTCGTAATCAGAAACGCGGAGAAGATTTTCTGCTGGGCGGGCGTTCGCTGCCGCTGTTTCTGACGCTGGGTTCAACCGTTGCCACGATGGTTGGCACAGGTTCCAGTATGGGCGCAGTGGGCTTTGGCTACAGTAATGGCTGGGCCGGAATGCTTTATGGCGTCGGTGGGGCCGTAGGTATATTGCTGGTGGCGTGGCTGTTTGCTCCGGTACGTAAATTACGTTTTATGACCATGAGTGAAGAACTCTCTTATTATACTGGCGGGAGTCATTTAATTAAAAATATTGTCGGTCTGATGATATTTATTGCCTCTATTGGCTGGCTGGGCGCGCATATTTTAGGTGGCAGTATGTATCTTGCCTGGGCAACAGGTATTGATCTTACTGTAGCAAAATTAATTATCGCCTTAGCTTTTGCGATTTACGTTATTATCGGTGGTTATTCGGCGGTAGTGTGGACAGACACCATTCAGGCCTTAATTTTGTTCTTTGGTTTTATTTTGATGGCTATTCTTGCCGTTGTTCACGTAGGCGGCTGGAGTGCGATTGAACAGGCGATGGACCCAAAAGCGATGAGCCTGTTTGCGATTGATAAAATGGGCGTGTTACCTGCGCTTTCGCTGGCGCTGGTTATTGGCGTAGGTGTGCTGGCCACACCGTCTTATCGCCAGCGTATTTACTCGGGTAAAGATGTTCCCTCTGTACGCCGTTCGTTTGTTATTACTGGCGTGTTGTATCTGTTCTTCTCGATTCTGCCTGCCATTATCGGCATGGCGGCGTTCACCATGAACCCGAGTCTGGAAAACAGTAACTATGCCTTCTTGTTCGCCACCAGTTTTCTGCCGCCATTGCTTGGCCTGGTGGTACTGATTGCCGGGCTTTCTGCCACCATGTCTTCTGCCAGCTCCGATGCCATCGCAGCGGTGGCGATTATGATGCGCGACGTCTACACCATGGTTACCGGCAGAATGCCGCCGGAGAACAAGGCAATCACTTACTCACGCTGGATGCTGACCTTTGTTATTGGCCTGGCGCTGGTCTTTGCTCTGACCTCTAACGACATCATCAGCTACATTACCAAAATGATTTCGATGCTGATGTCCGGGCTGTTTATCTGCTCGATTCTCGGTCGCTTCTGGCTACGTTTTAACTGGCAGGGCGCGCTGGCGGCGTTAGTGAGCGGTATGGTGATGTCAATTGTGGTGCTGATGAATGCCGACTGGCTGGCTTACTGGGGTAACCCGTGTATTCCGTCAGTGCTGGGAAGCCTGGTCGCTGGCGTACTGGTGACGCTGGTAACGCCAGCAAGCGAGATCAGCCGGGAAGAAGCTCTGGCTATTATCACCAATGAGCGTGAAAACCAGAGTGTCGTGATCACCAAACCTGAAGAGGCATAACCAATAGTGCTAATCGCCAAGTGGCTGGCGGTTAGCGCCACCCCGGTGGCTGTCTAGTGCCAGTTTTATCCGCCGCAGGCGATCTTTCGCCTGCGCTTTATTTGCCATAGCCAGCTCTGTTGCCAGCACATCGATCATCGCGAGCATGGCGTAACGGGAAGGGGTGGGCTTAAAAATGTAATCACTTTCCTGAACCAGCAACGGCAATACCAGATCCACCTGTTCTGCCAGCGGTGTTTGTGCTGGCGTAATGGCAATAACACGCGCGCCATACTGACGGGCGATTACGGCACTTTCGATGATTTCCGGTGTATAACCGCCCAGCGACAGTACAATCACCACATCCTGCGGCATAACCGCAGAGCACATCATTCTCATCATGAGTGAGTCGTTCTGACTGACCACTGGCAATCCCAGGCGGAACAGACGGTACTGGATCTCCTGCGAGCAGATGGTAGAACCGCCGCCCGTTCCCAATGCAAGAATTTGCCGCGCCTGGCTTAACCAACTGACCGCCTGGCTGATGGCGTTCATATCCAACGAGCGACGATGCGTTTCCAGCACGCTGATAATTGATTCGTAGATCCCCTGAACACCGTCAAGATCCGGTACATCGAGAATAAACCGCTGCCCGATAGCCAGTGACTGCGCCAGTTTGACTTTCAGCTCGCGGACATCTTTACACCCCAGAGCACGGGCAAAACGTGTCACCGACGCCTGGCTGGTTTGTGTTAACCGCGCCAGCTCAGCAATTGGCAGTTCCACGGCTGCGGAGACGTCATCAAGAATAAATTGTGCGATACGCTTTTCAGTGGCGGTTAACGCCATAAACCGTTCGGTAATGCAGGAGATGATATCGATGCTATAAGCCATGGGAGTATCACTGATTCAGTAAAAACTGGTACTTTGTACCATAAAAATTGCTCCAGAGTGTGACCCTCATAAAAAATGTAAGTACGCAGCGACAAAAAAACGCTCAACACCGCTCCAGATCATAAAGTTTTCTACCGCCAGGCCGACAACCTGAGTATCAGGTCTGGAGGGAAGAGAAACCATGTTTAAACGTATTAAGATCGTGACCAGCTTATTGCTGGTTTTGGCCGTTTTTGGCCTTTTACAACTGACATCAGGCGGTTTGTTCTTTAATGCCTTAAAAAATGACAAAGAAAATTTCTCCGTTTTACAAACCATTCGTCAGCAGCAATCCACGCTGAATGGCAGCTGGGTCGCGTTGTTGCAGACACGTAACACTCTCAACCGCGCGGGTATCCGCTACATGATGGATCAGAACAATATTGGCAGCGGTTCAACCGTCGCCGAGCTGATGCAGAGTGCCAGTATTTCGCTGAAGCAAGCGGAAAAAAACTGGGCGGACTACGAAGCGTTGCCGCGAGACCCGCGTCAGAGCACAGCCGCAGCGGCGGAAATCAAACGTAATTACGATATTTACCACAATGCGCTGGCGGAGCTGATCCAGCTGTTAGGCGCAGGCAAAATCAATGAGTTCTTTGATCAGCCAACTCAGGGATATCAGGACGGTTTCGAGAAGCTGTATATGGCTTATATGGAGCAAAACGATCGTCTCTACGATATTGCCGTCAGCGATAATAATGCTTCCTACAACCAGGCGATGTGGGTGCTGGTGGGTGTGTTGATCGTCGTGTTAGCCGTCATTGTGTCCGTCTGGTTTGGTATTAAAGCCTCGCTGGTAGCACCAATGAATCGCCTGATCGAAAGCATTTGTCATATTGCTGGCGGGGATTTGGTAAAACCCATTGAGGTGGATGGTTCTAACGAAGTAGGACAACTGGCTCAGAGTTTGCGCCATATGCAAAGTGAACTGATGCGTACTGTCGGAGATGTACGTAACGGTGCTAATGCCATTTATAGCGGTGTCAGCGAAATTGCCACGGGTAATAACGATCTCTCATCACGTACTGAGCAGCAAGCGGCTTCACTGGAAGAGACGGCGGCCAGCATGGAGCAACTGACTGCAACGGTGAAACAGAACGCCGAGAACGCGCGTCAGGCCAGTCATCTGGCGTTAAGTGCTTCTGAAACCGCGCAACGTGGTGGCAAGGTAGTGGATAACGTGGTACAGACGATGCGCGATATCTCCACCAGTTCGCAGAAGATTGCCGATATTATCAGCGTTATCGATGGTATTGCCTTCCAGACCAATATTCTGGCTTTGAACGCGGCGGTTGAAGCGGCGCGCGCGGGCGAGCAAGGGCGTGGTTTTGCGGTAGTTGCGGGGGAAGTGCGTAACCTGGCGCAGCGTAGCGCCCAGGCGGCCCGTGAAATTAAAAGCTTGATTGAAGACTCCGTAAGTAAAGTGGATGTCGGATCTACGCAGGTCGAAAGTGCCGGGGAAACCATGACAGAGATTGTCAGCGCCGTAACACGCGTTACTGACATTATGGGAGAAATCGCTTCAGCCTCTGATGAGCAAAGCCGTGGCATTGATCAGGTTGGTTTAGCGGTTGTCGAAATGGATAGGGTAACGCAACAGAACGCCGCGTTAGTGGAAGAGTCTGCTGCCGCTGCCGCCGCGCTGGAAGAGCAGGCCAGCCGTCTGACCGAAGCCGTAGCGGTGTTCCGTATACAGCAAACGCAACAGCGTCAGTATGAAGCTTTGCCAGTGGTAAACGCAGCGTTGCCGGTTGTGTCGCGCAAAATTGTCGTCGCTGATAGCGGGGATAACTGGGAAACGTTTTAATCGCCATGAAAAATGCCCGATAAGAGATGACTTATCGGGCAAGGGAAAATTACTCTTTATGTGGATCGCTAATTGGCTGATGCACCATGAAGATGTACGCCAGCGCACCTGCCGCTGTGACACAACCGCAGATAATCAATGCCAGGCGAAACGAGTTGGTGGTATCAACAATGAAACCGGTAACAACTGGCGCGAAAGAGGCGCAGATGAAGCTGGCAAAGTTCTGGATACTACCCACCGTCGCAGCCATGCGAGAAGCTACTGCTACGTGGACCAGCCCCCAGCCGGATGTTCCGGCAAAGTGCAGGAAGAACAGCGCCATGCCAATCAGTAGAACCGCTGTCATGGGCGTTGTCGCTTGCGGTACTACCAGAGTAAAGGAGGCTGAACAGAACATCCCAGTAACAATACATATCTTACGATTCTTAATCGGATCCATCCCTCTTTTGACCAGCCAGTCGGTCGCATATCCGTTGAGCAGCATCCCTGTTCCCCCAAACATAAAAGGTATTGCCGCCATCAAACCGGTGCTTTTTAAATCCAGGTGATAGACTGTTTGCAGGTAACCTGGCAACCAGGCAATGTACAGCCACCCTGCATAGTTCATACCACTGAAACCGAGCATCATTCCCCACATTGTGCGGTTACGAAACAGGCTGCGCCATTCGGCAAAATTGAGTGGATCGCGGCGGGTATTGACGCTACCGCTGTTAAGATAGGTTTGTTCAACGGCGGTCAGTGTTATCTGCTCGCGGTTGCGATAGAGCATAAACCAGGCGATGGCGAGAAAAATGCCCAGTGTGCCAATGGAAATAAACATTCCACGCCAGCCGATGGCCAGCATCATCGCTGCCAGAATCGGTGGGCTTAAGGCAATGCCAAGGACGGAGGCTGCGTTGAAAAAGCCCATAGGACGCCCACGCTCTTTGATGTTGAACCAGTCGTTAATGACTTTGACACCACACGGGTTCATCGGTGCTTCACCGAGTCCCATACCAATACGTACCAGCACAAACTGTGTGAAGTTGTGTACCAGGCCAGACATTGACTGGAACAGCGACCAGACGATCATCCCCAGCCCAAGTATCAGTCGGGGGCCTTTACGGTCCAGCAGCACGCCGCTGGGCAACTGCCCAATCCCGTAAGAGAGCGAAAACACAGAGAGCAACGCACCAATTTCGGTGGCGTTTAACCCCAGTTCTTGACGAATAGTTAAATTCGCAACTGACAGCGAGCTGCGATCAAGAAAGTTTATTACCGCTGCAACAAATAACAAAAACATGGCGATGGTTCTGATGCGTTTAATTCGGGGGCTGCATTGAACTAATTTCTCTGGCTGCTCAGGTATATCTTCCGATAACGAACTAAACGAAGAGCGTGGTGCGAGGTTAATATTTCCTTTTTTCACGCCGGACTCCTGTGTTTATATTTAATCGTTTGCGTAATAATATATTGCGCAAGGTTGATATTAATGGCAGATGAAAGCTTTAGGCTTTCACTACCGCTCACAAAAATATTTATAGTCGACTGATTGTGAGAATAAGTAAGCGGGAATTTTGCTGTGTTTATATTTTGATAAAACCGTGCACAAGCTAATGGTTTGCTGTTTTTAATCTGTACTTAATGAGGGAACCGTTTGTTCTTATTGATGGAGCGAATCATCGATTGTTTGGCTGAATTTAAATGGCTACGTAGTGTGATAATGGCATCCAGATTGCTGCGACATATCAAAGCGCATAGAATGGTCATATGTTCATCTATAGCAATAATATTGCGCTGCTTGAGATCGCTTTCATCCCATTGCAGATGAAAATGAAAGATAACTGAGATTATTTCAAACGAGTGGTCAAAAAAGATATTATCGGTCGCTGAAAGAAGTAGGGCGTGAAAATCTCTGTCCAGTTGTGAGAACATGCGAAAGCTGCTGCCGATGTTGTCCCGTAGCGTTCGGTGACGTTCGAGCATGGTTTTTGCCTCCAACCAGCGTGGATCATTATCAGGCAGGTTGAGAAAATGCTTAATTGAGTGCGTTTCAAGCATTTCACGCAGTTCAAAAAGCTGTTCGGCGTAGGACTGGTCGAATTGCTTCATGCTCCACTGACCGCGTTTTTCACTTTGAATAAAGTTATAACACCATAATTTTGAAATATATTTCCTTGCTGTCATTGAGCTAACTCCCGCCGCTCGTGCCAGTTGTAGCTCAGAAAAAGTTTCCCCAAGGAGTAACTGACGCTGATTTATCATCGTGAAAAAAAACTGCTCAAATACTTTATTTTGTTCATTCATCAAAGTAGTAGTACAGGCAAATCCGTCGTTATGATCAGGTTTACGCGCGATGACGTATTCATTTCCTGACAGGATAATGACACCGCATTGGTGTAAATGGCTAAGAATATGACGCACCGTAGTTCGACTGACACTGTACATTTCCGCCAGTGCGCTTTGCGAAGGGAGTGGGGAAGGGATATACCCACGTGCCATATCATCAATGAACTGGTTAATCACATTGTGGCGTAAATTTTTCGAACGACTCATATTTTCCTCCTTGTCGCGCCATTAAAACCCGATTTAAAACATTTTTATGTGTGTGTTTTCACAAAATGGATTTTACGTTGCGCAGGTGTTTTTTATTTTTATAAATATCTAAGAAAATGAAAAAATGGAGAGCAGAATCATGTCTAAGATAAATATATTAATTTGTCAGAAACCAAAGGAGTTAGTCTGGAAACAACGTGAAATGCCTATTCCTGGTAACGAAGAAGCATTAATAAAAATTAAATCTGTAGGGATTTGTGGTACCGATATTCATGCCTGGGATGGGAATCAACCATTTTTTAGTTATCCACGCGTTTTAGGCCATGAAATATGTGGGGAGATTGTTGGGATGGGAAAAAATATTGCTGATCTTAAAAATGGTCAGCAAGTTGCGGTTATCCCTTATGTTGCGTGTCAGGAATGCCCTGCGTGTAAAAGTGGTCGCACCAATTGCTGTGAGAAAATTTCGGTCATTGGCGTGCATCAGGATGGCGGTTTTTGTGAGTATTTGAGCGTGCCGGAGGCGAACATTTTGCCTGCCGATGGTATTGATCCGCAGGCGGCAGCGTTGATTGAACCTTTCGCTATTAGCGCTCATGCGGTTCGTCGCGCAGCAATTGCGCCTGGTGAGCAGGTGCTGGTGGTCGGGGCGGGACCAATTGGTCTGGGCGCGGCAGCAATCGCTAAAGCCGATGGTGCACAGGTGGTGGTGGCGGATACCAGTCCGGCGCGGCGTGAGCATGTGGCAACGCGTCTGGAGTTACCCGTGCTGGACCCGTCAGCCGAGGATTTTGACGCGCAGCTGCGAGCGCAGTTTGGTGGTTCGCTGGCGCAGAAAGTGATCGACGCGACAGGTAATCAACATGCGATGAATAACACCGTGAATCTGATTCGTCACGGCGGCACGGTGGTCTTTGTCGGTCTGTTTAAAGGCGAGTTGCAGTTCTCCGATCCGGAGTTCCATAAAAAAGAAACGACGATGATGGGTAGCCGAAATGCCACGCCGGAAGATTTTGCGAAAGTCGGGCGGCTGATGGCGGAAGGGAAAATTACTGCCGACATGATGTTAACCCATCGCTATCCGTTCGCCACGCTGGCAGAAATCTATGAGCGCGATGTGATTAACAATCGTGAGTTGATTAAGGGCGTAATTACTTTCTGATAATCGAGTTGCCATGCAGCGCCCGGGGAAATGTTGGGCGCTGTTTTTTCTGTTTTCAATAATGTTTTGTAGGTCGGAGAAGGCGTTTTCGTCGCATCCGGCATTATGTACTCAATGTTGGATGCGACGCTTGCGCGTCTTATCTAACCTACAAATCAGTCAGTGATTACCCTTCACGCGCCACCACTTTGATTTCCACCATACCAATGCCGAGCTTACGCGGCGAATGGCCGAGAATATTCCCTTCGTTGGTTGAGACAGGTTCTGGCGGAACAATTACCAGCGTGTCGGCATCGGTTGGGTTCTCGAAATGCAGCGTGGTGGTGGTCACTTCATTGTCCAGCACGATGGTTTGTTCTTCGTTGCCTACGCGTACCGGAATGGGACGGCTGGCGTTATTACCGTATGCTTTGGCGGTGATCACCAGGTCAAATTTCTTCGGCAGAGGATGTTTGTACTCGATTTTCACTTCATCGCCCAGCTGCGCGTTGGACCAGCGTCCCCACGACTCCGGACGGGAAATCCCGCTAAACTGTTTCACTTCTTCCGGTGCACCTGCGACGTTAAAAATGAAACTGTCGGCTTTGTAGCGAATATCGTTATCGACAATCTTCAGCGTATCGACATTGCCTTTGTAGCGTTCCATATCGATGACGGTATCTTTAAATGCGGTTTTGCCCTTCCACGTCGTTTTATCAACATGTTGAACAATTTGCTGACCACCAAGCTGCCCCTGGGAAACACACCAGTCAGTGGAGAGAGCCAACTCTGGCGCCCATAGCTGCGCCATCTTGTAGCAGCGATCAACCCAGACGAAATTGTCGCGCGGAGCGAAATCGGCCAACTGGAAACGAAGTGGTGCAGAATATTCGCTTTCTGGCAGTGGTTCCACACGTTTATCCGACACGCGTAACAGCAGCGGCAGACGGAAATGGGTACCCGAGAAGGCGATCATGTTTTTATTCTGATCGATGGTGAACTCTTTCATCTCGGTGGGGAATTTCCACAGACGAATGATATCGGGCTTCCACGCCAGCACTTTCTCTTTAATGTTGAGGAACACTTCCGACATGGATTGACCAGAGAGGCTACTACGCCCAAGGCCGATAAAGTTATCGCCACCAAGAATATCCAGCACTGTAGCGCCGTTGTCCATGGTGTTGCGCTTCACCGCCAGCGTCTCTGGCTGTGGCTTGTCGCCACGAATGACGAAAAACAGGTTGTTACGATCCTGTTTATTAAGGTATTTCCACGCCGTGTTGTTCATCGCTAAATGGTCAGATGAGACGACGATGACGGTATCTTTAAACCACGGTGACGCTTTGATTTTATTGATAAACGTCGCGATGTTCTCCTGGCTGCAACTTACCGCGCTGAATGACTGATTCGGCTTACCGTCAAAATCATATTTTTTGCGGTTGCAGGTGCGAGAGATAAAACCATCCGGGTGATGGGTATCGACCGTCAGAGTAAACAGTGAGAATCGCTGACCAGAGCGGGAAAGCTCTTCAAACTTTTTCCACGCTTCATCCAGCACGGTATCGTCGTAGAATCCCCAGTCGTTGCGATAATGCGGATCCGCCACCACACTTTTCAGCTCTTCTGCACCATACAAATGGTCGAAGCCGTGTGATTTCAGGAACACATCTTTACCCGCAAAACGCAGGTTAGCCCCTTGCACAAAATAGTTCTGATAACCTGAGTTTTTCAGGATATCGCCAAGACAGATGTTCTGCGGGAAGAAGCTGGAAACCGAGGCAGAGGCGTTACCTTCAAACGGGGCAAACAGTGGAATCCCGCACTGAGACGCCACCATGCCCGCGATAGTGTAATCCGTTCCTGGTAGTTGCTGAGTATGGCTGAAATCCAGCCCTTCATTTTTCAGTGCGCCCAGTTCGGGAGTGAGGTCCGGAAAAGCGTCGTTATCAAAATAGGTCCGCTCCAGACTCTCACCATAGATATAAACCAGGTTAAGTTTGGGGGCAGGGATGGTTTTCGACGGTTCTTTATAATAAGCAGCAAAGTCAGGATCGCCGTCGCGTGACTGGGATTTTACCAGCTCCGTTATCTGGCGAAACGCCGGGCTGGCGTCCACAGAACCCAGCGCCAGTAAGAGTGCCAGCAGGCTGTAGCCAAAATGGTGAGGATGATGACGGCGTCGGCGTAGGATCCAGCCCAGCGCGCCGAAAACTACCGCCAGCGCCAGCACGATACCCACTCCCGGCAGGATATACTTGCTGACGCCAGCACCGGTCAGGCTGTTAGTTAAGGTATAGAGCACCGCGTCGTTAATGCCGTCGCCAGTAAAATAGTCACTGGCAAACAGGGTAATGTTTAAAACGACAAATAACCCCAGTACCGTTAACGTGGCGGCAAACCACCAGGTGTTACGTCCCGCTTTCCATGCGTAGATCAGCACAGAGGCGAGAAATAGGGCGAAAGAGAATAGTTCTGACAACGGGCGATCCTCACTAAAACAGGCCGGTTAGCCGATGTTTAAGATTTTTTGAGAAACACAATGTAATGGTGCTGCCATATAGCTGCAATTCTAGTGTCAAAAAAATGCGATGTTGTTAGGAATTAGTTTATAAACAGACTTTTTTGCGCAAGAAAGCTTCCCGTGTAACAGAGGAAAAGACGTCCAGAAACAGGGAAAAGAGCGGGGAAGGGCCGCGTTAGTTTGTTAATAGCTAAAACGCGGCGTTATGCGGATCAGGAAATAAAGTTCAGACCTTGCTTTAACACCAGATCGCAGGCTTTGGTTTTTACCTTTTCAGCCAGAGGCGTCGTACCGATGTTATCCAGGTTAAGCTGCTGACCATCTTTGGTTTTTAGCAAACCCTGAATGCCATCCAGATAGTTGGTATCTTCTTTCTGTTCTTCGCTGTTCAGGCCCAGCTTCTCCAGGACCTGATTTTTGATGTTTTCCGCATCGGTAACTGAAGCCAGCTTTTGCTTCGCGCAGTATTGCAAAATGCCTGCGGCATTGTTCATGTTGTCTGCGCTTAACGCCTGGTTGCCACTACCAAGCAGGTTAGTTAATGAGGCGAGCGACCAACCGCCTTCCTGTGTGGTGCTGTTTTGGTTGCCAAGTTCGCTGGCGGCGCTGGAAAGCGCATCTTTCCAGGACGCGGCATGCACCCCGGTGGAAATTAATGCGCTGGTGGCAATTGCACAGCACAAAAGGTGTTTAGTAGTTTTCATCATCATTACTCAAGGTGGAATTGTGTCGCAGTATAGCGCCGGAAAGGAGGATTAATACTCTTTACCCGTTACCCGGCTACGATAGCTTTCCCAGTTAAAAATAACCCACAGACTGTTACCCAGGCGCATACGATCCATAACGCGTTCGCCCAGTAACTTGGTCATCTCGTCCATATTGCTGTTGGTCAGCATCCCGGTCGGGCGTTTGGAAGAAGAGCGGCGATCGACGATCTGGTTGATGATCACTTTTTCGTATTTCGATTCGGTCTGCACGCCGATCTCATCGATCACCAGCAGATCAACGTTGCTCAGATCGTTAAGCAGTTGTTCTTCGCTGGTACCGCTATTTCTGAAGGTATCTTTCATCGCCGACATAATATCGGCCACGGTGATGATCAATACGGATTTACCGCGTAGCAGCAGTTCGTTGCAGATTGCCGCCGCCAGATGGTTTTTACCAGTTCCCGGCTTGCCAGAAAAGATAAAGCTGGCGATGTTGCCGTCGAACTCTTCGACATACTGGCGCGCTTTGCTCAACGCATTCATCTGCCCTTCGCACTCAACACGATAGTTCTCAAAGGAGCAGTTTTGATGCAGCGGACGAATGCCGGAGCGGTTAAAAGTACGCTGCATTTTCATCGCCCGATTCTCGCGCTCAAGAGCGGCGGCGCGGAGTGCCCCTTGTTCTTTCTGCCACGCCAGAAGTTCTTCACCCGTTTTGAAGGCGGGTTTGATATGGGCTGGCATCATTTTTTGCAGACGTTGCATCAGGTCGCCAACGTTTTTCATCGTTACCCTCTGAATCCCGGTGGAATTTGGCTGTCAGGTTCACTGACTGTGTTCACATCTCGTTTCGTTAATCCGCCATTGCTGGCACGACCTATTTGCAGGCTGCGCGCCAGTTTTTGTTGCCACTGCACATGATGGAAGACTTTGCCTTCCGCCTGCCAATAAGAAATAAATGACGCCAGTTCTTCGGCGGTTACCGGCTCTTTTAGCGCCACGCCCCATAATGCCGCCTGACGGATAAAGTCGGTATCGGGTTGCCAGTCTGGGTACATGGCGAATTTACCCATGGGTACGGCAACGGGGGCGGCTTGCGGTTCCTGATAGAGTTGATCGTCCAGGGCCACGTCACTTCCCGGACGCGTCAGTTTTTCTTCCAACGCCAGCAGTTCAGCAAGACGCGCGGGCGTAACGGCATAAAACGCCGGGGCATTGTTGGCAAATACGGCAACCATGCCGCCTTCTGCTTTTGCCAGAACGGTTTGGTGATCGTGTACCAGGGCGTCAATACCAATGACGTCCGGGGTCAAAACTCTGGAGGACATACTGTTTCTCAATATGGAACGATTAACGAGAAGGGAGATTACTTTTATAGTAACACACGGATGAGGCCAGGCAGCCTCTCATCCATGTGCTTTAAGCGAGGCAATTTTATACGCGGGGGCGCTTGCGGTACAACCACAATCCAGGAACGGAAAGACCGATGGATAACGCGCCAACAATTGATGAAGCGGTAAGAAAGTTAGTTAACAGGGTAATCATTAACGGCTCGCTGTAACCTAACTGACTGATTTTTACTGCTGAAATCATTGCAGTATACGCCGGGATGCCCGGGAACATCGGAATGACAGCCGCCACGGTAAAGACTTTCGGGTGCGCCAGATACCAGCGCGACCACTGAATACCAATGGTGCCGACCAGTAGCGAAGCCATAAACGTCGACCACTCAATATTGAGTCCGGTAGTCATTAAAATCATTCGTGAACCATGGCCCATCGCGCCAAGCAGCGCACACCAGCGTAATGCCCGGATTGGCACGTTGAACACCATCGCAAAGCCGACCGCTGGGATTGCCGCGAGAATCATATCCTGCGCTAATGCTAAGAGAAATTCGATTACACCCATCCGCGTAGCCCCCAAATTGTGAGTGCCATCACCACGCCAACGCAGGTTGCCAGTGTCAGCAGGCTGGCAATCGCCCAGCGTGCCAGTCCGGTATTTATATGACCTTTAAACATATCGGCTACAGCATTTATCAACGGAAAACCCGGCACCAGTAAAAGAACACTGGCCGCCATTGCCACAGTAGGCGTATGACTGAATGTCGGAAGTTGTAGAAGAAGGCCAGAAATTGTGGTGGCGGCGAAGGCAGTGATGCAAAAGTTTATTTGTGGATGGAGGTGGCGTTGTGCCAGTAGCTGGCGGATATACATGGCGATCATACTGGCGAAGAATGTAATCAACGCACCATCCCAACCACCGTTATTCAGTTTACAGAAACAGGCGCAAGAGAGTCCCACCATCAAAGCGACCAGCCAACGCGGATAGCGCAGGGGATGTATTTGGCTAAAACGTTTCTCAACACCTTTGTAATCCAGCAGCTTATGTTCCGCCAGAATCACAATGTGTTGTACCTCAGTAACCACATGCATATTAATGCCGCGATCGTGGTTTTTGCGCGTAGATGTCAGACATTGACCATCTTTAATGGTGGTCAGCACTATGGCGTTCGAAGAGATAGAACTTTCGACGCAGTCCATCCCTAACGCCCGACCCAGTCGTGAAGAAAGCTCGTCAACCAACGCACTTTCCGCACCATGTTGTAAAAGAAATAACCCGCACTGGATACATAGCCGTGTAACGGCTCGCTGTTGCTCTGTTTGCATAACTCGCCCTTTGTCATAGACGCGTTGCGTATTTTTCAAAAAATGAGAACCCTTTTGTATCACGAAGCATGGCTGTTTTGACGTTGGTTAAGATCAAAATTGCGCTGATTAATCCTGGTTGCGGTGATGAGTTCGCTGAAGGGAAGCGATGCAAGTTTTGAGTGGAATAAATAATTTCATGAATATTATCATTAAAATGAATTTATCGTTTTATTTTTACGCGTTTGAGTAATGACTGATGAAATCATTTTTTTCGGAACCGGGTAAGAAATATCCTTCAGTTTTTATTGGTTTTTTTCTTGATATTCTGGCTAAAGGCGTTTCATTTAACTTTTATTCGTTATTTTAAATGATATCTTAAACTGATTGGTTTTGAGGGTTTTGATTAAGTATTTCTAACAACATAATTTAGATATTTTAAATGTGTCAGAGGTATTTTTCCAGGTTATTATTTGATGCTAGTCTCCTGAAACATACAAAGGATTTTTTGTGTGGCTGGGGTAAACTGATATGAAGTGAATGCTAAGGATAAATTATTCGCTCAATCTATTAATTTGTTGGAGTCATTTGAAGGGTGAATGTCCTGAATAAACCATCATAATTTATAGACAGTGGATATGGAGGATATATGTTGCCAGGATGCTGCAAAAATGGAATTGTTATCAGTAAAATACCCGTTATGCAGGCAGGGTTAAAAGAGGTCATGAGGACCCATCTCCCTGAATACGATATAACGAGTAGCACCTCTGCGGAGGAGCTGACCATATTACAATTACGTCGTGCTGGGTTAGTTATTGCCGATTTAGCCGGACAAACAGAAGATCCGCGTTCTGTTTGTGAACATTACTATTCATTGATCTCACAATACCGGGAAATTCATTGGGTTTTCATGGTTTCGCGAGCCTGGTACTCTCAGGCGGTGGAGCTGCTTATGTGTCCAACTGCGACGTTACTGTCCGATATCGAGCCTATTGAGAATCTGGTCAAGACCGTTCGTTCCGGCAATGTCCATGCAGATCGCATCAGCGCCATGCTGACTTCGCCTGCAATGCCGGAAATTCAGGAAGTTGGTTATCGCACCGTGATTCTTACCCTTTCTGAACGCAAGGTACTGCGGCTGTTAGGTAAAGGATGGGGCATCAACCAAATAGCTTCATTGCTTAAGAAAAGCAATAAAACCATCAGCGCACAAAAAAACAGTGCGATGCGTCGGCTGGCAATTCACAGTAACGCTGAGATGTATGCATGGATTAATAGCGCACAGGGGGCAAGGGAACTTAACTTGCCTTCTGTTTATGGAGATGCCGCGGAATGGAACACAACCGAATTAAGAAGAGAAATGTCGCACTCATAGAAAAGTGCGTCATGAGCAGTATCGGTATTGAGAGTTTATTCAGAAAGTTTGCGGGTAATCCTTATAAACTCTATACGTACACCAGCCAGGAGGCTTTTCAGGATGCTATGTCGCGGGTTTCATTTGCGGCGGTTATTTTTTCTTTTTCTGCCATGAGAACTGAGCGCAGGGAGGGATTATCTTGTCTGACTGAGCTGGCAATCAAATTTCCACGTACCCGGCGTTTGGTTATTGCGGATGATGATATTGAAGCGCGGTTGATTGGCTCATTATCGCCTTCTCCTTTGGATGGTGTGTTAAGTAAAGCATCAACGCTGGATGTTTTTCACCAGGAGCTGTTTCTGTCATTAAATGGCGTGCGTCAGGCGACCGATCGACTGAACAACCAGTGGTATATTAATCAAAGCCGGACGCTGAGCCCGACGGAGAGGGAAATATTACGGTTTATGTCGCGTGGCTACTCAATGACGCAAATTGCTGAACAGCTTAAACGGAATATAAAAACGATCCGCGCGCATAAATTTAATGTGATGTCGAAACTGGGTGTCAGTTCTGATGCCGGATTGCTTGAGGCGGCAGATATTCTGTTATGTATGCGGATTTCAGAAACAAGTAATGTGTTGCATCCCTATTAATCTACTTAATGCCGGGTTTATCCTCCCGGCAGTGTGCTTATTTCAGCGTGCAATCCCCACACTGTTGCACATCCGGTAAGCGATAACGCTGGCAACAGGTGCGGCGCACCAGCAGGCCGTCGCGCAGCACGACTGTGCGCCACAATGGATTATCTTCGCCGCTGGAGAGCGTTTTCTCAAAGAACAGGGCATGGCGGAGCGATTCAACTAACGCCTCGCCAAGCAACTGCTTCATCTCGGTCAGATACCAGTTAATCAAATAACCGGTATTACTCCAGATAAGTTTGCCGTTAATTTCACCTGTCGCTTCTAATGCCTGCACAACCGGAACCAGCGCCTGGCTGATTAACGTTTCCATTCGCTGCTGTGGCGAATGTGATGTTGCGTTTTTATCTTCACACACATCGACCCAGAAACAGGCGGCGCGTCCGGTTTCGTGAAACTCAACGTGGAAATGTTCCGGCGACACATCTAATGCTTTTTCCTGCGTCAGCAGCGCCAGCATTAATGGCGGCACCATCAGGCCGATATACCATTGCGCCCACAGTGAGATTAGCGGTTTGTTCTCGCGGATCATCATTGGTTGATTGCGGTAAATATGATCGGAGTAGACCGCCAGTAGAGAACTTAGCGCATTGGGAGAGGACCATTGCGCCAGCGTCATGGCACTAAGCGGGGCGGGTTCATCCAGACGGATAAACTCCAGCAAATGTTCACGATGTTCGGCGATCGTCGCGCGAACCGCTTGTGCAAGTGTGGGATCTTGCGGCTTGAGATGCGTTCGCCAGATAACATCTTCATAGAGCGGTGCGGAACGATAGGCCATAATCGTGATAGTAATCTAAATGATAATGATTGCTAATCCTAGCGATAGGTTTACCCGATAGCAAGGGATTTCTCTGGCTTGCAAATGATAAAAATTATCATATGATATTGGTTATCATTATCAATAAAAGAGATCAAACCATGTTGCAACGTATGCTGGGCAGTGGCTGGGGAGTGTTGCTGCCAGGATTGCTGATTGCAGGGCTGATGTATGCTGATTTATCGCCGGATCAGTGGCGGATTGTGATTCTGATGGGATTAGTATTGACGCCGGTGATGCTGTATCACAAACAATTACGGCATTACGTTTTGCTACCATCGTGCCTGGCGCTTATTTCTGGCGTTATGCTGATGATAATGAACGGGAATCAGGGATGATAAAACAGGGAAGGAAGTAAAGATAATTGGTGCGAGGGGGGGGACT